>JABFXD010000722.1 GCA_013361925.1 Streptomyces sp.
CACAGCGCGGCCTCGCCCCGCCGCAGCCACCAGGTGAGGGTGAGCGCCGCTCCGATGTGGACGGCGGTGGCGTGCGGGGTCAGGGCGTGGGCGTGCGGGGCCATCCGCGTGCCGTGCACGGCCATCGCGGACTGCTGCTGCCGGAGGGAGTGGAAGACGACGTGCAGTCCGCCCTGGGCGGCGAGCGTCACGGCACCGATCCCGGTCAGCGAGCGTTCCCGGCCGCCGAGGAGACAGCCGACCACGAAGACGGGAACGGCCGCGGCGATCTGGAACCGCACCGGCGGTGCCTCGCCCGTGGCCAGTGCGTGTCCCCCGGTGGCGAGCAGCACGCACAGCACCGCGAACACCGCCGCGCGCACGCTCCGGACCGCCACCGACACTCTCATGGCCCCCGATGCTGCCATGCCGCCCGGGAGCCGCCGCGTCCGACCGTAGCTACGCGTCATGCGAGCGGCTGCGCCTCGTAGGTGATGCGGATGACACCGTCGGCATGCCGTTCGGTACGGGCGCGGACGCCGAAGACGTCGGCGAGCAGGTCCGGGGTGAGCACGTCGAGGACCGGGCCTGCCGCCGCCACCGTTCCCCCGTACAGGACGACCAGGTGGTCGCAGAGGCGGGTGGCGAGGTCGAGGTCGTGCAGGACGGTGAGCGCGGTGACGCCGGTGGCGCGGATCAGGTCCAGGAGTTCGAAGCGGGCCCGGACGTCGAGGTGGTTGGTCAGTTCGTCCAGGACGAGAAGCCCCGGCCGCTGGGCCAACGCGCGGGCCAGCAGCACGCGTTGGCGTTCACCGCCGGAGAGGGAGGCGTAGTCGCGGTGCGCGAAGGGGCGTACACCGCAGCGGTCGATGGCGTCGGTCACGGCGGCCCGGTCCTCGGTGCCGTCACGGCCCAGCAGACCGTGGTGCGGGGCACGGCCCAGGGCGACGATCTCGGTGACGGTCAGGCCGGCGGTGCTGCCGCCCCCGTCCTGGAGGACGGCGGCCGTGCGGCGGGCCGCGGCGCGGGCGGACAGGTCCCATACGTCGTCGTCGCCGACCCGGACGACGCCGTCGTGCGGGCGGAGCGAGCGGTAGACGGCGCGCAGCAGGGTGGACTTGCCGCTGCCGTTGGGGCCGACGAGCCCGACGATGTCACCCTGCCGGGCCGTCAGGCTCACCTCGCGCAGGATCGGGACCCGGCCCAGGGTGAGGTGGAGGTGGTCGACGGTGAGATTCATGACGTCAGTCCATGCCCTTGTCGCGGCGCAGCAGCCACAGGAAGAAGGGGGCGCCGAGCAGCGCGGTGAGAATGCCCAGGGGCAGTTCGGCGGGGCGGGTGAGGGTGCGGGAGAGCAGGTCGACGAGGACCAGGTAGACGGCGCCCAGCAGCGCCGTCAGGGGCAGCAGCCGACGGTGGTCGGCGCCGGTCGTCAGCCGCACGAGGTGCGGGATCATCAGGCCGACGAAGCCGATGCCGCCCGCGACGGCGATGACGGTGCCGGTCAGCAGCGCGCTGAGGACCAGCAGGACACCGCGCAGCCGACTGACGTCGACGCCCAGTGCGGTGGCCGACTCGTCACCGGCCAGCAGCACGTTGAGCCGGCGGCCGAACAACGACAGCAGCACGGTGGTCGCCACCACCACGGCGGTGACCGTGGGCAGTTGGTCCCACTGGGCGCCTGCCACGCTGCCCAGCATCCAGAACATGACGGCCCGCAGTTCGGTCGGGGTCGCCCGCAGCTGGACGAAGCTGGTCGCGGAGAGGAGGACGTAGCCGACGGCGACCCCGGCCAGCACCAGTCGGGTGGGCGCGAGTCTCCCCCGGCGCTGTCCGAGGGCGAAGACCAGCGCGCCCGCCACCATCGCGCCGGCGAAGGCCGCCGCCGACACCCCGAGCCCGGCGAGCGCGGCGCCGCCGCCGAGGGTGATGACGAGCACCGCGCCGAGCGTGGCGCCGTAGGAGAAGCCCAGCACCGTGGGATCGGCGAGGGGGTTGGACACCACGGTCTGCAGGACGGCGCCGGTGACGGCCAGGCCCGCGCCGACCAGGGCCGCAAGGACCACCCGCGGGGTGCGGAAGTTCCAGACGATCTGGTCGAGGGCGGGGTCGGACGGTGCCGCTCCCGCGCCGGTCAGGTGGTGCAGGACGATCGACCACACGTCGCCGAGCGGGACGTTGACCGCGCCGACGCTGATCGCCACGATCATGGTGGCCGCCAGGGCGAGGGGCAGGACCGCGAACGCCAGCGGGACGGTGAGCCCGCTCAGAACACGTCGGGGTGGAGCGTCCTGGCGATCTTCCGCACGGCCAGGTCGTTGCTGGGGCCGAGGTACATCGAGTCGGACAGCGTCACGTACGTGTGGTTCCTGGCGGCCGGCCACTGGGGGAACTCCTTGAGCAGCTTCTCGGCGTAGGCCGCCGGGTTCGGGTCGTTGTAGGCGATGACGACGACTGCGTCGACGTCGGTGGCGGCCACCTTCTCCTTGCTGAGGTCGGCGAAGGTGGTCCTGGAGGCGTCCGCGAAGGCGTTGACGGCACCGGCCTTGGCGAGGATGTCGTTGACGATGCCGTTGGAGACGACCGAGCTGAACTCGTTGGCGCCCATGGTCATGTGGGAGAACAGCACCATGACCTTGGGCCGTTGCTCCCCCTCGACCTTCTCGGCGACGGTCGCGATGCTCTTCTCGGAGGCGGCGATCAGCTTCTCCGCCCTGTCACCGACATCGAAGATCCTCCCCATGTCGCGCAGCAGCCGGTAGCTGTCGGCGAGGGTCATCCTGGAGGGCTCGTCGTCGCAACCCTGCGGGGAGACATAGCTGTTGGCGCCGATCTCCCTCAACTGCCCTCGGGTGGCGAAGCCGTTCTTCTCGTCGAAGCCGTACGAGGTGAGGGACAGGACGAGATCGGGGCGCAGGCCGAACATGGCCTCGCGGGGGATGTCGTAGGCGTCGTTGAGCGCGACGTCGCCGGTGGGCAGGGCCTTGACGGCGGCGGCGCGGCCGGGGACCTCGGACATGCCGTAGCCCTGCTGGTTGGCGATGATCCGGTCCTCAAGACCGAGGGCGAGGAGCGTGGAGACCTCGGCGACCGAGGCTCCGTTCATGACGACGACCCGACTGGGGGCCTTCTCGAAGGTCTCCTCACGTCCGCAGTTGTCGAGGGTGACCGGGTAGCCGGCCTTCGACGCCGCGGCCTCCCTGTCCTGACCGTCGCTCCCGTCGCCCTGCTCCGACGAGCCGCCACACGCTGTCGCGAGCAGACAGAGGGCTACGGCCAGGCCGGCGGCGACCGGCCGGTTGATCGGCATACGGGCTCCTTGCGATCGGGGCGTCGTGCTCGGGGTGGTGGAGGGTTCTGTTGCAGTAGTCGGGGCGAGACGGCGGAGAGTTCCCCTCGGCTGCGGGTCGGCGGGGCGTTGAACCGGGCGGCCCGCCTCGGGCACGATCCCCTGTGTGGACGCCTACCTCGACACCGAGCGCCTGACGTTGCGCCGCTTCACCGCCGACGACGCGGAGCTGCTGGTCGAGTTGGACGGTGACGCGGCGGTGATGCGCTATCTGACCGGGGGCGCGCCGACCGCTCCGGAGCTGGTCCGCCGACGCCATCTGCCGAAGATCCTCGCCGGCTACGAGAGTTGGAACGGCCGATTCGGGCTGTTCGCCGCGCACGAGAGGGACGGTGGCGCGTTCATCGGCTGGTTCTGTCTGCGTCCGGGACCGCGGGGCCCGCTGGACGAGGCCGAACTCGGCTACCGGCTGCGGCGGTCGGCCTGGGGCAGGGGCTATGCCACCGAGGGCTCACGGGCGTTGCTGGCCAAGGCGTTCACCGAACTCGGTGTGCGCATGGTCTGGGCCGAGACGATGGCCGTGAACCGCGGTTCGCGCAACGTCATGGAGAAGCTCGGGATGACCTTCACGGACGCCACCCCCACCCCCTCCGGCATGGAGCCGGCCGAGGGCTCCGAGCACGGGGGCGTGCGCTACGAGATCACGAAAGAGCAGTGGGAGCGGCACCGGTAGGCACGGGGTCGCCGTCGGTCCGGGCCTCGATCGCCCGCAGTACGGCCACCATGTCCTTGCCGCCGTGCCCCCGCGCCACGGTCTCGCCGAAGAGGGCGTGACAGACGTCGAGGAGCGGGGAGGCCAGCTTCGTCCTGCGGGCGGCC
>JABFXD010000900.1 GCA_013361925.1 Streptomyces sp.
AGCCGGTCGAGGTCGGCGTCGCTGTAGCGCCGGTGGCCCGCGTGGCTGCGCTCGCCGGGCGCGAGCAGGCCGATGTCGTCGTAGTGGTGCAGGGTGCGCACCGTCACTCCGGCGAAACCGGCGACCTGTCCCACGGAATAGCTCACTTCCGCTCCCTTCTCGGTACGCGCTCCACAGTGGGTCCTCACGCGACGTGAGGTGCAAGCCCGTGAGGCGGACTCCGGATGTGGTGCCCGTTTTGCCCGTTTATCGTGGGCCCGTGGCCCAGGACACCGCGCAGCAGGCACCCGCAGCCCCGGCGACCCCGGCCCGTGCGCTGCTGCCCCTGATCCTCCCCGCTCTCGCGGTGGGCGTGGGCGCGAGCCTGATCTTCGTCGGGGTGAGCGCGGCGGCCGAGGCGTTCCAGGACGTGCTGTGGCAGAACCTGCCGGACGCCCTCGGTGTGGGCCGGTACTCGGTGCTGTGGATGCTGGTCATGCTCACCGCGACCGGGGTGGCGGTCGGCCTGGTGGTGTGGAAGGTGCCGGGGCACGCCGGACCCGACCCCGCCACCACCGGCCTGGACGCCCCCGTGCTGCCGCCCGTCGTGCTGCCGGGCCTGGTCCTCGCGACGGGCCTGATGCTGGCCGGCGGGCCGAGTCTCGGCCCCGAGAACCCGATCATCGCCGTGAACGTCGGGATCGCCTTCTGGCTCGGCCGACGGCTCCTTCCCCGGCTGCCGGGCCGGCTGTGGCCGGCGCTGGCGGAGGCGGCGACGATCGGCGCGCTGTTCGGTACGCCGGTGGCGGCGGCCCTCGTGATCTCCGAGGCGCTGGCCGGACGGCAGGTGAAGGGGGCGCTGTGGGACAACGTCTTCGCGCCGCTGGTCGCCGCCGCCGCGGGCGCCCTGACGACCACCCTGGTGGCCCATCCGTCCTTCGATCTGCATCTGCCCGCGTTCGGGCGGCCCGGCTGGGGCGATCTGCTGGCGGCGCTGGTGATCTCGTCCACGGCGGCCCTGCTCGGCATGTGTGCCGTCCGCGCCTTCCCGTACGTCCACGCCGCCTTCGCCCGGCTGCGCCACCCGATGCTCGCGCTGCCCGTCGGCGGCCTGGTGCTGGGGCTCCTGGCCGCCGTGGGCGGTCATCTCACGCTGTTCAAGGGGCTGGAGGAGGTCGGGGAGATCGCCGCCCACCCGGACGGCTGGTCGGCCGGGGAGTTCGCCACGATGACCGTGGTGAAGCTGGCCGCGCTGCTGGTCGCCGCGTCCTGCGGCTTCCGCGGCGGGCGGATCTTCCCCGCCGTGTTCGTGGGCGCCGCCCTAGGGCTGTGCGCCCACGCCCTCGTCTCCGGCGTCCATCCTGCCGTCGGTGTCGCCACGGGTGTGCTGGGCATGCTGCTCGCCATCACCCGGCAGGGCTGGGTGAGCCTGTTCACGGCCGCCGCGCTGGTGGCCTCGCCGACGATCCTGGCCCTGCTCTGCATCGCCTCGCTGCCCGCCTGGCTGCTGGTGACCGGACGCCCCCAGATGCAGCTGCGCGACGACGGAACCCCGATCCGCTGAACCCCCCATTTCGAGGAGTCGATCGATGCCGCTCCACAAAGGTCCCGACCAGCACGACGAGCGCCCGATGTCCGTCAACCCCTTCTACGGGGAGGCCAATCCGGTCGGCGGCATGACCGAGGCGCCGCCCACGCACCGGCTCCCGGACGCTCCCCTGCCGCCCTCGACGGCGTACCAGCTGGTGCACGACGAGCTGATGCTGGACGGCAACTCCCGGCTCAACCTCGCCACCTTCGTCACCACCTGGATGGAGCCGCAGGCCGGCATCCTGATGGGCGAGTGCCGGGACAAGAACATGATCGACAAGGACGAGTACCCGCGCACCGCCGAGCTGGAGCGGCGCTGTGTGGCGATGCTCGCCGACCTGTGGAACGCACCCGATCCGGCGGCCGCCGTGGGCTGTTCGACCACCGGATCGAGTGAGGCCTGCATGCTCGCCGGGATGGCGCTGAAGCGGCGCTGGAGCAAGCGGAATCCGACGCCGGGCGCCCGGCCGAATCTGGTCATGGGCATCAACGTCCAGGTCTGCTGGGACAAGTTCTGCAACTTCTGGGAGGTGGAACCCCGGCTCATCCCCATGGAGGGCGACCGCTTCCACCTCGATCCACAGGCCGCCGCGGCCCTGTGCGACGAGAACACCATCGGGGTCGTCGCGATCCTCGGCTCCACCTTCGACGGCTCCTACGAGCCCGTCGCCGACCTGTGCGCCGCCCTGGACGAGTTGCAGGAACGCACCGGCCTCGACATCCCGGTGCACGTCGACGGGGCGTCCGGCGGGATGATCGCGCCGTTCCTCGACGAGGACCTGGCCTGGGACTTCCGGCTGCCGCGCGTCGCCTCCATCAACACCTCGGGGCACAAGTACGGCCTGGTCTACCCGGGCGTCGGCTGGGCGCTGTGGCGCGACCACGACGCCCTGCCCGAGGAGCTGGTCTTCCGCGTCAACTACCTGGGCGGCGACATGCCGACCTTCGCGCTCAACTTCTCCCGGCCGGGCGCGCAGGTCGTCGCGCAGTACTACACGTTCCTGCGGCTGGGCCGCGAGGGCTACCGGGCCGTGCAGCAGACCACCCGGGACGTCGCCGGGCGCCTCGCCGAACGCGTCGAGGCCCTCGGGGACTTCCGGCTCCTCACCCGGGGCGACCAGCTGCCGGTGTTCGCCTTCACCACCGGGCACGACGTGACGGCGTACGACGTCTTCGACGTGTCCCGGCGGCTGCGCGAGGGCGGTTGGCTGGTGCCGGCGTACACCTTCCCGCCGAACCGCGAGGACCTGAGCGTCCTACGGGTCGTCTGCCGCAACGGCTTCTCCGCCGACCTCGCCGAGCTGTTCGTGGACGACCTGCGCCGGCTGCTGCCCGAACTGCGCCGCCAGCCGCACCCGTTGACCAAGGACAAGGGCGCGGCTACCGGGTTCCACCACTGAAAGCCACTGAGGCCGACCGAGGGCTACTTACTGAGCGCCGCGAACCGCCGTACCGCCAGCGGGAAGAAGACCGCGAGCAGGGCCAGCGGCCAGGCCACGGCCGGCCACACCTGGTCCGTGCCGAGGCCGCCGAACAGGTCCCGTACGGCCGTCGCCGTGCGGGACATCGGGTTCCACTCGACCACCGTGCCGAGCCAGTCCGGCATGGAGGCGGGCGTGGCGAGCGCGTTGGACAGGAAGCCGACCGGCCAGACCAGGATCTGCACGGCCTGCACCAGCTCGGGCTTCCCGGCCACCAGCGCCAGGAAGATGCCGATCCAGAGCATGGCGAAGCGGAAGAGCAGCAGCAGGCCGAGGGCGCCCGTGAACGCCACCGGGCCACCGTCCGGCCGCCAGCCGAGTGCGAACCCGACGCCGACGAGGGCCCCGAGCCCGACCGCCGACTGGAGCATGTCCGCCACCGAACGCCCCACCAGGACAGCCCCGTTGGCCATCGGCAGGGAGCGGAAGCGGTCGATGACGCCCTTGTCGAGATCCTGGGTGAGGGCGATCATCGTGCCCTCCAGGCCGAAGGCCATGGTGAGCGCGAGCATCCCGGGGACCAGATAGTCGACGTACTCCCCCTCGACGCCCCGGCCGCCGCCGATGAGATAGCCGAACATCAGCAGCAGCATCACCGGGAAGACCAGGCCGACGACGACCCGCACCGGCTGCCGCGCCCAGTGGGCGAGTTCGCGCCGGGTCATGGTCCAGGAGTCGGTCAGCGCGTACGACATGCTCATGCGGCTCCCTCCGTGAGGTGCAGGAACACCTCGTCGAGCGTCGGCCGCCGCAGCGCCACGTCCTCCGCCTCGATTCCCGCTTCCTCCAGCGCCCGTACGACCCCGGCGAGCGCCGCCATCCGGTCGGTGACCGGGGCGCTGAGCAGCCGGCGGTCGGTGTCGACGCGCACCCCGGCCCGGTCGACCGGCAACAGCGCCACCGCCGCCCCCAGTTGCCCCGCGTCCCGCAGCACGACGTCGATACGGTCGCCGCCGGTCGCCTTCTTCAACTCGTCCGGTGTGCCGTCCGCGACGACCCGGCCGGCGTCCACGACCGAGACACGGTCGGCGAGTTGGTCGGCCTCCTCCAGGTACTGCGTGGTGAGCAGGACCGTCGTACCGCCGCCGACGAG
>JABFXD010001060.1 GCA_013361925.1 Streptomyces sp.
ACAGCTCCTCGCCGCCCCCGACGCGCCCTACGACCTGGGGCAGGTCGTCGCCCATCTGGGACCGGCCGCCCAGCCTCTCGCACCCGCGCTGCGGGCCGGACTCGCGGGCCTGTCCCTCGACGACCCCGACGTCCACAACCGTGCGACGGTGCTGCTCACGGCGCTCGGCGAGCTGCACGACACGGAGAGCCTGCCGCTGGTCCTGCGGTTGCTGACCGATCTGCCGGACCACAGGTTGCGCTCCCTCGTCGTCGGCGCGGCCCTGCGCACGCTCGGGGCGTTCGGCGGGGCGGCGCGCGAGGCGATCCCGGTGGTGCGGGGGCTCTTGGACGGGGAGAACGCCATCGATGCGGCGGACGCGCTCTGGACGCTGACCGGGGACGCCGCGGCCGTACTGCCCGTGCTGCTGACACCTGACGGGGAGATCGTCGCGCACCGGGGTGCGACCGAGGTCCTGGCCCGCCTGGGACCGGAGGCCGCGCCCGCGGTGGTCGGGCTGCGGCGAGAGGCCGAGGCAGCGCACGCGTGGGTGCGGACGCCGGCGGCGTGCGCGCTGTGGCGGATCGGCGGCGAAGCGGAATCCGAGCTGGTGCTGCCGCTGCTGCGCAGCACGTGGGCGCGGACGCCCGAGCTGCGGCGGCCCGTCGCCGAGTGCGTCGCGGCCATGGGCCCCGCCGGGGCGCCACTGCACGACCTGCTCCGGGCGGAGCTGGCCGCTCCCCAGCGGTACATGGCCCCCTGCGGGGGATACGCGCCGCTGGCGGTCCTCTCCGACGAGCGGTTGCTGGAGATCTGCCGGTCGACGCTCGGGGTGGGGTGAATCGCGCCCTCGCGGGGAGAGAGCGGGGAGGGCGGGGCGCAGGGCGGCCGAGGCTGCCACCCGTCCCCTCCCTCAGCCTGCCGTCCGCCCCCGTTGTTGGCCGAACCGTGCCCACTCCGCGTCCCATTGGTCGATCCGTCGGCGTTCCAGGCGGCCGCACAGCATGCGTCCGGTGACGAACGGCACGATCGCCGCGCTCACGCCCAGCAGGGCACCGATCAGGGCGGCGCGGAGGTGGGCCTGCGCGGGGGTGGCGGGGCGGGTGACCAGACGGCCCTCCCGGTCGGTCCAGACGGAGACCGGGGTGCCGGTGGCGCTGCCCGGCCGGACGCGGACCTGGCCGGTGTGCGAGGAGCCGTCGGGGGCCGCCCAGCGGACCTCAGCCCACACCTGGTCGCCGCTGCTGGTTCCGGTCTGCCCGGCGAAGGTGCCGGGCGCCTTGGCCACGAGCCGGGCCTCGACCTGCCGCCACTCGACGCGCTCCCGGGCGAGGGTGCCCTCGACGGACCGGCTCGCCACCAGACCGGCGAACACCCCCGCGAGGACGGTGAGCAGCCAGGCGCAGAGAATGACCCAGGCCTCCACCTTGTCGGCGCGCCGCCTGAGCGGATTGCGCCGCCAGCGCCACAACCACACCTTCGAATTACGGAACGCCATCGAAGGCTTCCTCCTCATGAGCGCATGAACATGCCGGGCCGCCCTTCCATACGGGGGACGTCGCCGAGGTGCTCACGGCGAGTCCCCACGGCTCGACCGTCGCACAAGGCTCCGCGCCCCCGCCCGTCTTCGCGAAAGCCGCCCGCGGATCGCCGACACGAGCTACCATCACCGCCCTGACCTGCGGCGGAGCCTTTTCCAGGGGTGACTGTCAGTGGCTGGGTGCAGACTGGCCGATATCTGAGACAAGGACGTCGCGGAGGTGATCGGCATGACCGAGGTACTGCTCGCCGTAGGGACCCGCAAGGGCCTGTTCATCGGGCGTGGGCGGGGTGGCGCCTGGGAGTTCGACGAGAGTCCGTATTTCAACGCGCAGGCCGTGTACTCGGTCGCGATCGACACCCGGGGTGAGCGGCCACGCCTGCTGGCGGGCGGCGACAGCGCGCACTGGGGGCCGTCGGTGTTCCACTCCGACGACCTCGGCCGGACCTGGACCGAACCGGCCCAGCCCGCCGTCAAGTTCCCGAAGGACACGGGCGCTTCGCTGGAGCGCGTGTGGCAGCTGCATCCGGCGGCCGCGGAGCCGGACGTGGTCTACGCGGGCACGGAACCGGCGGCGCTGTACCGCTCCGAGGACCGCGGGGAGACGTTCACGCTGGTCCGCCCGCTGTGGGAGCACCCGACCCGGTCGAAGTGGGTCCCGGGCGGCGGTGGCGAGGGGCTGCACACTGTCGTGACGGACAAGCGCGATCCGCGGGCGGTGACGGTCGCCGTGTCCACGGCCGGGGTGTTCAAGACGTCCGACGGCGGCGCGAGCTGGGCACCCTCCAACTCCGGTGTCTCCGCGGTGTTCCTGCCCGATCCCGACCCGGAGTTCGGGCAGTGCGTGCACAAGGTCGCCCAGGACCCGGTGACCCCGGACCGGCTGTATCTCCAGAACCACTGGGGCGTCTACCGCAGTGACGACGCGGGAGCGCACTGGACCGACATCGGTGAGGGGCTGCCGTCCACCTTCGGCTTCGCGATGGCCACCCACCCGCGCCGCGGTGACACGGCGTACGTGTTCCCGATCAACGCCGACGCGGACCGCGTCCCCGCCGACCACCGCTGCCGGGTCTTCCGTACGACGGACGCGGGCAAGAGCTGGGAGCCGTTGTCCGCGGGGCTGCCGCAGGGCGACCACTACGGCACGGTGCTGCGTGACGCGCTCTGCACCGACGACGCGGATCCGGCCGGGGTGTACTTCGGCAACCGCAACGGCGAGGTGTTCGCCTCGGGCGACGACGGCGACAGCTGGCAGCAGCTCGCCTCGCATCTGCCGGACGTGCTGTGCGTGCGGGCCGCGGTGGTGGGATGAGCCACGAGGGGGGACCACCGGGCCTTGGCCACGGTTGATCGCCGCTGCCCGTACGGCAGTAGGGTGACGCCCGTGGCACCACGACCCTTGCATGAGATCGTCGAACCGGGCTGGGCGAAGGCCCTGGAACCCGTCGCCGGACGGATCGCCGAGATGGGCGACTTCCTGCGGACGGAGATCGCCGCGGGACGCACCTATCTCCCGGCCGGATCCAACGTTCTGCGCGCCTTCCAGCAGCCCTTCGACGAGGTCCGCGTCCTCATCGTCGGCCAGGACCCCTATCCGACGCCCGGACACGCGGTGGGCCTGTCGTTCTCGGTCGCGCCCGAGGTGCGTCCGCTGCCCGGCAGCCTGATCAACATCTACCGCGAGCTGAACACCGACCTGGGGCTCCCGCAGCCCTCCAACGGTGATCTGACGCCGTGGACCCAGCAGGGCGTGCTGTTGCTCAACAGGGCGCTCACCACGGCCCCGCGCAAGCCGGCCGCGCACCGCGGCAAGGGCTGGGAGGAGGTCACCGAGCAGGCGATACGGGCGCTGGCCGCACGCGGCAAGCCGCTGGTGTCGATCCTGTGGGGCCGCGACGCCCGCAATCTGCGTCCGCTCCTCGGCGATCTGCCCTCCGTGGAGTCGGCCCACCCCTCCCCCATGTCGGCGGACCGCGGCTTCTTCGGCTCCCGTCCGTTCAGCCGGGCCAACGACCTGCTGGTCCGACAGGGAGGGCAACCGGTGGACTGGCGTCTGCCGTGACCGCAACGGGCGCGGACGACGGGGGACTTGAGAGCGGCGCGAATCGTGACGGGGTCCTGCCGATCGCGGCCGAGCCGAGGGGTGACGACAGAGGCCTCGCGGGCCCGGCCGACCCTGGAATCCTCGCGGTCGACTCCGGCGGCTCCGGTCTCCGCGTCGCCGTCGGCACGGCGTGGCGCGGCGCGTTGGGGCTGCGGGAGTCGCGCGTGCCGGTGCGTACGGGGGCGCGGGGTATCGACCCGGCGCACCTGATGGAACAACTGGTGCCGCTGGTCCGGGAGTTGGCCGCCGAGACACAGGTGACGCGGTTCGGTGCCGCCGTCGTCGGGGCCGCCGGGCTGACCACGCTCGGCGACGCCCTGCGCGCCGAACTCCCGGGCGCCCTGCGGCGGGAGTTCGGGGTCGGGCCGATCGCGCTCGTCGCCGACGCCGTCACCGCCTATGTGGGTGCCCTCGGGCCGACGCCGGGTGCCGTGGTCGCGGGCGGTACGGGGCTCATCGCCATCGGCACGGATCTGACCGGCTGGCGTCGCGCCGACGGCTGGGGGCATCTCCTC
>JABFXD010000141.1 GCA_013361925.1 Streptomyces sp.
GCCTCGCAGGACTTGAGGCGCTGCCAGGTCCCGGCGATCAGGGCCGCGGCGACGGCTTCGGCGATACGGGAGTGCAGGCGCCCCGGGGCGATGGGCGCTTCCTCGGCAGGCACTTCCTCGACAGGAGCTGGTTCGGCAGGCGCTTCCTCGGCGGACGCATCGTCGGCGGACCGTTCGTAGGCGGACGCCAGGCCGGCGGAGCCGTCCGCCGGGTCGATCGTCACGCGCAGCGGCGCCGTCGCCAGCAGCTCGCCCAGGGGCGTGACCGGGGCGTGTGCCGGATGCCCGGCGTGGGCCAGCAGGGTCGCCCGCAGCGACTCGCGCAGTTCGCGCGCTCCCGGCACGTCCTCCTCCGTGAGCCCGAAGCGCGCCCGGCCGTCCGCCGTGTCGAGGGCGTCGGCGCCCGACTCGAGGTCCAGCGTGTTCACCAGGGACTCGACCAGAGCCAGGCTCCCGGGGGCGGCCGATCTCTCACTCATGCTTGCGACGTTACCTCTTGTGCGGCAGCATGGAGTAACCGTTACTGGTTGACCGCTTCTAGAGGTAACACCGGAGGAAGTCATGGCTCTCGCCAAGCTGGGTGTCGTCGTCCTGGACTGTCCCGACCCCCGCGCGCTCGCCGGTTTCTACGCCGAGGTGCTGGGCGGCACCGTCGAGGGGGACGGGGAGTGGGTGGATGTGAAGGTGCCGGGCGGACAGGCACTGGCGTTCCAGGCCGCGCCGGGTCACACCCCGCCGCAGTGGCCGCGCGCCGACCACGACTCCCAGCAGTTCCATCTGGACCTGACCGTGGAGGACCTGGACGCCGCCGAGAAGGGTGTCCTGGCGCTCGGCGCCAAGGCGCTGGACGCCGAGGACCGCTCGCGCTCGTTCCGTGTGTACGCGGACCCGGCGGGGCACCCGTTCTGTCTGTGCGCCTGCTGAGCCTGGAGGTATCCGCATGACCACCGTGACCCGTTTCCGTTCCGTCGTCCTCGACTGCCCCGACCCCCGCGCGCTCGCCCGTTTCTACGCCGGGGTGGTGGGCGGCACACCGCAGGACGACGATCCCGAGTGGGTGGTCCTCGACGTGCCGGGCGGGCCCCGGCTCTCCTTCCAGCGGGCCGAGGGGTACACCCCGCCGGAGTGGCCGCGCGCGGACCGCAACTCGCAGCAGTTCCACATCGACTTCGACGCGGGCTCGACGTGGGAGGAGATCGAGGAGGCGGAGCGGAAGGTGCTGTCCCTCGGCGCGAAGGCGCTGCACGCCGAGGACAAGGACGACTTCCGGGTGTACGCCGATCCGGCGGGGCATCCCTTCTGCCTCTGCCGGATCGACCCGCACCGGCGGCTACCCGTCCAGGTCTGAGATCTTCGCCGTCGACGGCTCGCGTCGCTCCCGGGCGGCGCGGGCCGTGAAGTCCGCGCCGCGCAGCACACGTTGGACATTGCCCCAGGTCAGCAGGGCGATGTCGGACTCGGCCCAGCCGCGGCGGAGCAGCTCGGCGACGAGGAGCGGGTAGCAGGAGGCGTCGGCGAGGTCCTGGGGGTGGGCGGTGCCGGCGTCGTAGGTGCCGGACAGGCCGACGCACTCCGGTCCGGCGACCTCGCGCACATGGTCGAGATGGTCGGCCACGTCCCGCACGCTCGGGCCGGTCTGCTCGGCGGTGAGCGGCACCATGCACAGTCCCTTGGCGGCGCCCAGCTCGGCGAGCAGGTCGTCGGGGAGGTTGGCCGGGTGCGGGCGCAGGGCGCGGGCGGCGGAGCGGGTCCACAGGACCGGCGCCTTGGAGACCGCGATCGCGCGGCGGACGGTGTCGGCGGAGGCGCCGGAGAGGTCGGCGAGGACGCCGAGCCGGTTCATCTCGCGCAGCACCTCCTCGCCGAACCGGGTGAGGCCCGCCTCGCTCGCCCAGGAGGCGCCGGACAGGGTGAGGGCGCGCAGGCCGAGGGCGCGCAGTGAGCGCAGGATGCCGAGGGAGTCGCCGAGGGCGGCGGCGCCGGCCGGGCCGAGCAGGACGGCGACCCGGCCGCAGTGCCGTACGTCGGCGGTCTCGCCGGCGGTGTGGGCGAGGCGGAGGCCCTCGGGGTGGGCGCCCACGACCGTCCGTACCAGGTCGAGCTGTTCGAGGGTGGCGGCCACGGCCCGGTCGCCGCCGATGCTCTCGGGCAGGTGCAACGACCAGAACAGCGCGCCCACATGGCCCTCGCGCAGCCGGGGCACGTCCGTGTCGACGGAGCTCTCGCCGAGTTCGAGGTCGAACCAGGGCAGGTGGCGCAGGGCCCAGGGCAGCCCGCTGTAGCCGTCGGCGACGGGGTGCGCGGCGAGGATGGCGTGCGCGCGCTCCAGGGGGCCGGTGTCCGGGTCGGAGACGGGGGCGTAGGGCTCTTCCGCCAGGAAGGGGTCGGTCAGGCCGTCGAGCGCGCCGACCTCGGTCGTGGTGTCCAGTTCGTCCTGGAGGTCTGCCATGGCGTGCTCCCGTACGTCGTGATCGGCGGCATGATCAGCAGTACGGTCACGGTCGCACGGGGTACCGAGGGCTTCCTGGTGGGTGGGGCGTTCGGGGGTACGCGGGTCAGCTTCCGCGGGCCACCTGGATGACCTCGTCGAGGGTGTCCCGGGACCGCTCCAGATCGCGGATCATGCGGTCGATGCGATCGCGTTCCCGCGCCAGGTCGGCGACGAGTTTCGGGGTGGCGACGACGGAGGGGCCGCCGTCCCGGTCCCGCATGCAGGGCAGCAGCTGGCGGATCTTCTCGCTGTGCAGCCCGGCCGCGAACAGCTCCTGGATCCGTACGACCCGGTCCACGGCCGCCTCCGGGTAGTCCCGGTGCCCGCCGGGGGTGCGGTCGGCGGCGAGCAGTCCCTGGGTCTCGTAGTAGCGCAGCGACCGTTCGCTGACGTTGGTGCGCCGGGCCAGTTCACCGATCCGCATGGACACCTCGACTTGAATCTGACACTGATGTCAGGTTCTAGCGTACGGTCATGACGCAGATCCTGGAACCCACCGCCCTTGGCCGCCTCGCCCTCCCCAACCGTCTGGTGATGGCCCCGATGACCCGGAACCGGGCGGCTGCCGACGGCACGCCCACCTCCCTCATGGCCGAGTACTACGCCCAGCGCGCGACCGCGGGCCTGATCGTCGCCGAGGCCTCGACGCCGAACGCGGTGGGGCAGACGTATCCGAACATCACCGCGATCCACACCCCGGCGCACATCGCCGGCTGGCGGCGGGTGACGGACGCCGTACGGGAGGCGGGCGGACGGATGTTCCTCCAGCTCCAGCACGGTGGCCGGGTCGGTCACCCGGCGAACAGCGGGCACACCCCGCTCGCCCCCTCCCCCGTCCCGCTCCCCGACACGGTCTTCACCCCCGACGGCCATCAACAGGCCGTGACACCGAGGGAGATGAGCCTCGACGACATCCACGCCACGGTCGCCGACTTCGCGACCGCCGCGCGCAACGCGGTCGAGGCGGGCTTCGAGGGCGTCGAGGTGCACTCCGCCAACGGCTATCTCCTGCACCAGTTCCTGGCCGGCAACACCAACCGCCGCACGGACGCGTACGGCGGCTCCGTCGACGCCCGTATCCGGTTCACGGTGGAGGTCGTCGAGGCCGTCGCCGCGGCGGTCGGACCCGAGCGGGTGGGCGTACGGCTCTCCCCCGGGCTCACCGTCAACGGCATCGAGGAGGGCGACACGGCGGACCTCTACCCGGCGCTGGTCGCCCGGCTGAACCGCCTGGACCTCGCCTATCTGCACGTCGTGCACGCCGATCCGCAGGCGCCGGTGTTCCGGCGGATCCGCGAGGAATGGCACGGCACCCTCATCGCCAACCCGGTGCTCGGCGAGCTCGCCACGGGGCCCGTGACCGACGCCGCGCACCGGCTGCTCGACGCGGGCGCCGACCTGATCGCCCTGGGCCGGCCGTTCCTCGCCAACCCCGACCTCGTCGCACGGCTGCGGCTCGGGGCGCCGCTGAACCCCGTACGGGACCGCTATCTGATGTACGTGGGCGGGGCGGCCGGCTACACCGACTACCCCGCCCTGTACGAAACCGGCTCTCAGCCGTCGAGCGACTCGATCGTCGCGTTGGACGGCGCCCGGGTCGCCTGAAGGTCGCGCGCCACGTCCTCCGCCGCGCCCAGCACCCGGACCGCGTTCTGCCAGGTGAGCTTGGCGAGGTCGGAGGTGGACCAGCCGCGGTCGAGGAGCTCGGCGATCAGGTTCGGGTACCCGGAGACGTCGTCCAGGCCGTCCGGGGTGAACGCCGTGCCGTCGTAGTCGCCGCCGATGCCGAGGTGGTCGACGCCCGCGACCTCACGCATGTGGTCGAGGTGGTCGGCGACCGTCGACACCGTCGCGACCGGGCGCGGTGTGCGCTCCTCGAAGGCGCGGTGCACCTTCATCGCGTCGGGGGTGGTGGCGAGGTGGTGGAAGCCGTGGGCCCGCATGTTCTCGTCGGCGGCGGCCGTCCAGTCCACGGCGGCCTGGAGCACGAACTTCGGCACGAAGGTCACCATCGCCATGCCGCCGTTGCCCGCGAGGCGTTCCAGGACGTCGTCCGGGATGTTGCGGGGGTGGTCGCACACCGCGCGCGACGAGGAGTGGGAGAAGATCACCGGGGCCACCGAGGTGTCCAGCGCGTCCCTCATCGTCGTGGCCGCCACATGCGAGAGGTCGACGAGCATGCCCTCGCGGTTCATCTCCCCGACCACCGCACGGCCGAAGGCCGACAGACCGCCGACGTTCGGCTCGTCCGTCGCCGAGTCCGCCCAGTCGTTGTTGTCGTTGTGCGTGAGCGTCATGTAGCGCACGCCCAGCGCGTACAACCCCCGCAGGGTGGCGAGGGAGTTGGCGATGGAGTGCCCGCCCTCCGCGCCCATCAGCGAGGCGATACGACCCTCCGCGCGCGCCGCCTCCATGTCGGCCGCGGTGCGCGCGGCGCGCAGGGCGTCCGGGTGGCGGTCGATCAACTGCCGTACGCAGTCGATCTGTTCCAGCGTCGCGGGCACCGCGTCGGGCAGGTCGGAGCGGACGTACACCGACCAGTACTGCGCCCCGACGCCGCCCGCGCGCAGCCGCGCGAGGTCGGTGTGGAGGTGGGCGCTCTGGTCGGTGGCGATGTCACGGGCGTCGAGGTCGTAGCGGACCTGTTCGCGCAGCGCCCAGGGCAGGTCGTTGTGGCCGTCGACGACCGGGAACTCCCGCAGCAGTTCCCGGGCGGCCTCCACCGAGGTCACGGCCGTCACTTCCCGAAGCCGAAGCCGTTGCCCGGTCCTTCGACCTTGGCGCGCAGCCGCTTGCCCTTCTCGGTGGCCTGGTCGTTGAGCTCCTGCTGGAACTCCTTCATCCGGCCGAGGAGTTCCTCGTCGGACGTGGCGAGGATCCGCGCCGCGAGCAGTCCCGCGTTGCGGGCACCGGCGACGGAGACGGTGGCGACGGGCACACCGGCCGGCATCTGCACGATGGAGAGCAGCGAGTCCATGCCGTCGAGGTACTTCAGCGGGACGGGGACGCCGATGACGGGCAGCGGGGTGACGGAGGCGAGCATGCCCGGCAGGTGGGCGGCGCCACCGGCGCCGGCGATGATCGCCTTGATGCCCCGCCCGGCCGCCTCCTCGCCGTACGCGATCATCTCGCGCGGCATGCGGTGGGCCGAGACGACGTCGACCTCGTACGCGATCTCGAACTCGTCGAGGGCCTGGGCGGCGGCCTCCATGACGGGCCAGTCGGAGTCCGACCCCATGACGATGCCTACGACAGGGCTCATTCGGTGATCGTGCCTCTCAGGTAGCCGGCAGCGTGACGTGCGCGTTCGAGAACGTCGTCCAGGTCGTCGCCGTAGGTGTTGACGTGGCCGACCTTGCGGCCGGGCTTCACGTCCTTGCCGTACATGTGGATCTTGAGCTGGGGGTCGCGGGCCATGCAGTGCAGGTACGCGGAGTACATGTCCGGGTAGTCACCGCCGAGGACGTTGACCATGACCGTCCACTTGGCGCGCGGGCGCGGGTCGCCGAGCGGGAGGTCGAGGACGGCCCGGACGTGGTTGGCGAACTGGCTGGTGATCGCGCCGTCCATCGACCAGTGGCCGGAGTTGTGCGGGCGCATCGCCAGCTCGTTGACGAGGATGCGGCCGTCGCGGGTCTGGAACAGCTCGACGGCGAGGTGGCCGACGACGTCCAGTTCCTTGGCGATGGTCAGCGCCATCTCCTCGGCCTTCAGCCCGAGGGCCGGGTCCAGGTCGGGGGCCGGGGCGATCACGGTGTCGCAGACGCCGTTCACCTGCTGGGACTCGACCACCGGGTAGGCGACCGCCTGGCCGTGCGGGGACCGGACGACGTTGGCGGCGAGCTCGCGGACGTAGTCGACCTTCTCCTCGGCGAGGACGGGCACACCGGCCCGGAAGGGGTCCTCGGCCTCCTCGACGGAGTCGACGACCCACACGCCCTTGCCGTCGTAGCCGCCGCGGACGGTCTTCAACACGACCGGGAAGCCATCGCCCTCCTCGGCGAACGCCACCACGTCCGCCGGGTCGCTCACGATCCGGTGCCGTGGGCACGGCACCCCGATCGCGTCGAGCCTCGCCCGCATCACGCCCTTGTCCTGGGCGTGCACGAGCGCGTCGGGGCCGGGGCGCACGGGGATGCCGTCCGCCTCCAGCGCCCTGAGGTGCTCGGTGGGTACGTGTTCGTGATCGAAGGTGATCACATCGCAGCCCCTCGCGAACTCGCGCAGCGTGTCGAGGTCGCGATAGTCGCCGATGACGACATCGCTCACCACCTGCGCCGCGGAATCCTGAGGGGTGTCACTGAGGAGCTTGAATCTGATGCCGAGCGGGATGCCCGCCTCGTGTGTCATACGAGCGAGCTGCCCCCCGCCGACCATGCCGACTACCGGGAACGTCACGCTCCTAGGGTATCGGCCGCGCCACGGCGGCCGGATTCCGCTCCTCCTCCGCCCCCTTTGTGCCTGCTTTCCGGCCACTTTCCCCCGCTCATACCAGCTTCTTTACGGCGGTGTGTGTCCGCCCACAGGCAACCGGGTGGGGGGATGGTTAGCATGGCTGGGTTGACGAAACCGACCGACTGGGGGCCTGTACTTCCATGGGACGTGGTTCCTCAGGGCTGCGCAGGCTCGTGCACGAGATCGCCAAGTTCGGCGCCGTGGGCGGGGCGGGGCTGCTCGTCAACCTGCTCGTCTTCAACCTGGTACGGCACACGACCGACCTCCAGGTGGTGCGCGCCAGCGTCATCGCGACGGTGGTCGCGATCGTCTCGAACTACATCGGCTTCCGCTACTTCACGTACCGCGACCGCGACAAGAGCGGCCGTACGAAGGAGCTGACGCTGTTCCTGCTGTTCAGCGCGGTCGGCCTGGTGATCGAGAACGGCGTGCTGTACGTGGCGACGTACGGCTTCGGCTGGGACAGCCCGCTGGAGAGCAACGTCTTCAAGTTCGTCGGCATCGGCATCGCGACGCTGTTCCGCTTCTGGTCCTACCGGTCGTGGGTCTTCAAGGCGCTGCCGGCGCCGGAGCTGGTGGCGAGCGCGGAGGAGATCCTGGCGCAGGCGGAGAGAAGGCCGCGCTCAAAGCAAAGGATCAGCTGAAAGGCTTTTAGGGGGCGCGGGGAACTGCGCGACCAGCCACAGCGAACCCGCACCCGCCAGACAAGCCAAGCCCTATCGAACCGTGGGCTCCGCCTCATCCACCGCGGGCTTCTTCAGCGGGGTACGCGACAGGAACAACCCGAACACCGCCGGCTGCGCCTGAAGCATCTCCAGACGTCCCCCGTCGGCCTCCGCGAGGTCACGAGCCACCGCCAGGCCGATCCCCGTCGAGTTCCGCCCGCTGATCGTCCGCTCGAAGATCCGCGCCCCGAGGTCAGCGGGTACGCCGGGCCCCTCGTCGGTGACCTCGATGACCGCCTGGTTGCCGGTGACGCGCGTACGCAGCGCCACTGTGCCGCCCCCGTGCATGAGCGAGTTCTCGATCAGCGCCGCCAGCACCTGCGCGACCGCGCCCGGCGTGCCGACCGCCCGCAGATGCCGCTTGCCGGAGCTGACGATGGCCCGGCCCGCGCTGCGGTAGGCGGGGCGCCACTCGGCGAGCTGCTGCTGGATGACCTCGTCGAGGTCGAAGGAGACGGCGGAGCCGGTGCGGGGGTCGCGGGCGTTGGTGAGCAGCCGCTCGACGACGTCCGTCAGCCGCTCCACCTGCGTGAGCGCGATCGTCGCCTCCTCCTTCACCGTGTCCGGGTCGTCGGTGAGGGTGATCTCCTCCAGGCGCATGGAGAGCGCGGTCAGCGGGGTGCGCAGCTGATGGGAGGCGTCGGCGGCGAGGCGTCGCTCGGCGGTGAGCATGCGGGCGATGCGCTCGGCGGAACCGTCCAGCACATCGGCGACCCGGTCCAGCTCGGGCACGCCGTACCGCTTGTGCCGGGGCCGGGGGTCTCCGGAGCCGAGGCGCTCGGCGGTCTCGGCGAGGTCGGTCAGCGGTGAGGCCAGCTTGTTGGCCTGCCGTACGGCGAGCAGCACGGCGGCGATCACCGCGAGCAGTGCCACCGCCCCGATGATCAGCAGGGTGCGGCCGACCTCGCGGGTCACGGACGAGCGCGGCTCCTGGACGGTGACCGTCTCGCCCTCCTCGCCCCGCTCGGTGGAGCTGATGACGTCACCGGTGGGCCGGGTGCCGACCTCGATGAGCGGCTCGCCGGGGATGCGGATCTCGGCGTACCGCTCCCCCGTGACCTGCTCCTTCAGCGCGTCGGCGTCGACGGTCTGCTCGCCGAGGAGCCGGCTGTCGATGATGCTGGCGAGCCGGACCGCCTCGGAGTCGACGCGTTCCTGGGCGCTGTTGCTGATGGTCCGGGTCTCGACGATGACCAGCGAGACGCCGAACACGGCGATGACGACGAGGACGACGGCGAGCGTCGACTGGATGAGGCGGCGGCGCACGGGGGTCGGCTAGCTCTTCTCGAACCGGAAGCCGACGCCGCGCACGGTGGCGATGTAGCGGGGGTTCGCCGCGTCGTCTCCGAGCTTCTTGCGCAGCCAGGAGATGTGCATGTCGAGGGTCTTGGTGGAGGACCACCAGGTGGTGTCCCAGACCTCGCGCATCAGCTGGTCACGGGTGACGACCCGGCCCGCGTCGCGCACGAGGACACGCAGCAGGTCGAACTCCTTCGCGGTGAGCTGGAGCTCCTCCTCGCCCATCCACGCGCGGTGCGACTCGACGTCGATCCGCACGCCGTGGGTGGCCGGCGGCTGCGCGGGCTCGGCGGCGCCGCGCCGCAGCAGGGCCCGGACCCGGGCGAGCAGTTCGGCGAGGCGGAAGGGCTTGGTGACGTAGTCGTCGGCGCCCGCGTCCAGACCGACGACGGTGTCCACCTCGTCGGCGCGCGCGGTCAGGATGAGGATCGGCACGGCGTGGCCTTCGGCACGCAGCCGGCGGGCGACCTCGAGGCCGTCCATGCCGGGCAGACCCAGGTCGAGCACGACCAGGTCGACACCGCCCTGCATTCCGGCGTCGAGTGCGGTGGGGCCGTCCTCACGCACCTCGACCTCGTACCCTTCCCGGCGCAGTGCGCGGGCCAGCGGCTCCGAGATGGACGCATCGTCCTCGGCGAGCAGTACACGGGTCATGAGCTGATGGTAGACCGCGGAATGCAGATGCTGGGGTGTGATCGCAAGCCCGTGATTCTTACCATGGGGCGATTTGGTACGAACCTATGTACCAGAGGTGAGAGGGTATTTGGACCCTTGGAAAACATGTGCACGGTTCCATGAACGCCTGTGATCCATGTCTCAAGTCCTTCCATTTCCGGCAGTGTCCTGCCGTATGGTGAAAGACGCCTTTTGCAGCACGGGGACCTTTGGCAAAGCAGTTCACGCTGAAGGTCTCTTTCATGTGCGGGCCGGCCACCGCCAGCCTTGAAGCACGTTGCGCGTCCCCACCAGCAAGGAACGACCAATGGCGTCCAGCCTGACGAAGGACTCGGCCCGACCGGGCACCCCCGGTTCCGAGATGACCTTCTTCGGCCACCCCCGCGGACTGGCCACACTCTTCATGACCGAGATGTGGGAGCGTTTCTCCTACTACGGCATGAGGGCTCTCCTCCCGCTGTACCTCGTCGCCCCCGGCGGCCTCCACCTGAGCGCCGCGACCGCGACCGCGATCTACTCCGTGTACGTGTCCCTGGTGTACCTGCTCGCCCTGCCGGGCGGCTGGTTCGGCGACCGTGTGTGGGGCCCCCGCAAGACCGTCGCCGTCGCCGGTGGCGTGATCATGCTCGGCCACCTCACCCTGGCCCTGCCGTCCTCCGGCACCTTCTACGCCGGTCTCGGCCTGGTGGCGATCGGCTCCGGTCTGCTGAAGGCCAACATCTCCACGATGGTCGGCCACCTCTACGACGGCCCGGACGACCCGCGTCGCGACGGTGGCTTCACCGTCTTCTACATGGGCATCAACCTCGGCGCGTTCGCCGCGCCGCTGGTCATCGGCACCATCGGTGAGAACGTCAACTGGCACCTGGGCTTCGCGCTCGCCGCGCTCGGCATGGCGCTGGGCCTCGGCCAGTTCCTGATCGGCTCCCGTCACCTGGCGGACCGCTCCAGCGTCGTCCCGACGCCGCTGTCGGAGCAGGAGAAGGCCTCCACCCTGCGCAAGGCCGCGATCTGGGCGGGCATCGCCGTCGTCTTCTACGCGATCGTCGGCTTCTCCGGTCACTACACGCTGAACTGGATCCTGGTCCCGCTGACCCTGCTCGGCCTGATCATCCCGGTGATGGTGCTGGCCCGCATCAAGCGCGACAAGGACCTGGACCGCACCGAGCAGCGCTCGATGTCGGCGTACATCTGGTTCTTCGTGGCCGCGGCCGTGTTCTGGATGATCTACGACCAGGGCGGCTCGACCCTGTCGATCTTCGCCGACTCCTCGGCCGACAACACCATCTTCGGCTGGGAGTTCCCGGTCTCCTGGTACCAGTCGGTCAACCCGGTCCTGATCATGGCGCTCGCCCCGGTCTTCGCCTGGTTCTGGCTCGCCCTGAACCGGCGCGGCAAGGAGCCGAGCACGATCGTGAAGTTCGCCTCGGGCCTGATCCTGGTCGGCGCGTCCTTCTTCCTGTTCCTCGCCCCGCTGTCGATCGCCGAGGGCGGTCACAAGGCGGCGGCGGCCTGGCTGGTGGCGATCTACTTCGTCCAGACCGTCGGTGAGCTGCTGCTCTCCCCGGTCGGCCTGTCGGTGACGACGAAGATGGCGCCCGCCAAGTACGCCTCCCAGATGATGGGTGTCTGGTTCCTGGCGGTGACCGCGGGTGACGCGACCACGGGTCTGCTGTCCATCGCGGGCGTCGACCTGAACAAGACGGGCATCGTCGCCCTGGAGGCCACGCTCGCCGTGGTCGCCGGTGTCGCGGTCTGGATGTACCGCAGCCGGGTCAAGGAGCTCATGGGCAGCGTCCGCTGAACCCACCGCTGTCGCGAAGGGCCGCCGCACCACCCGGTGCGGCGGCCCTTCGGGGTTTTCGGGAGGTGCTCAGACGCGCCGCCTGCCCGGCATGAACGTGAACACGGCCGCGCCCAGCAGGACGGCCGTCCCGGCCACCAGGCCCAGCGCCTTCAGGGCCGCGTGGTCCTCGGAGCCGGTCGCCGCGAGGCCGCCCGACGTGCCGCCTCCGGTCGAGGAGCCGCCGGTGGAGGAGCCGCCGGAGGCGCCGCCCTCCTGGGCCGTGGTGTCCAGCTTCAGCGACACCGACGTCGAGTCCGGGGTGCAGGTCGTGGTCGTACCGAGCGCCTCGATCGTCAGGACGCCCGGCGACAGCGTCGACTCGCCCGTCGCCCCCGGCTTGTAGGTGCCGGTCATGTCCGTGATCTCGATCGGGTCGCCCGCCTTGATGTCCTCCGCGTTGGTCGGGCCCTCCACCCGCACCGAGCCCTGGTCGGCGCCGCCGAGGACCACCTGCATCGACGGCTTGATCGAGTCCTTCGGGATGTTGGCCGGGCTGTTCATCGGCGACTTCTTGAACTGCACGGTGAGCGCGAAGTTCCCGCCGTCCTTCTTGGCGTTGATCTGGATCGTGGAGGTCGCCTTCTGCTCCCCGATGGGCGACTTGCAGGTGTAGGGGATGTCGACGACCTTGCCGGTGAAGTCGGTCTGCCCGCTGTCGGACGTCGTGGCGCTCGGGGTCGACGAGGCGCTCTCGCTGGGCTCGTCGGAGGTGCTGGGGGTCGGGCTCGCGCTGTCGGTCGGCTCGTCGGAGGTCGTCGGTGAACTTCCGTCGCCCGCCTCGACCTTGATGGTCGCCGCGGGCTGAACGGCCTCGCTCGGCGTGCACTTGGTGTCCGTGCCGTACGCGGTGACGGTGTACGCGTCCGGCGTCAGCGTGACCTCACCCGCCGTCGTCAGCTTCAGGGTGCCCTTCATGTCGGAGAGCACCATGTCGCCGCCCTTGGGGATGGGCGGGTTCTCCTGCGGCCCCTCCATGGGGATGCCGGCACTCTGCGCGCCGGCCGCCTTGAGCGTGCCGGACGGCTTGACCTGGTTCTCCCCGATGTCGATGAGGTCGGGGTTCTTCGAGGCGGCCTGCACGAACTTCCACACCACCTCGACCTCGTCGCCGACCTCGGCGGTGGCGGGCGCGGTGATCTCCACCTTGGTGGTGCCGTCCACGGGGTCGAGGCCGACGCCCGCGGGCGGCACGCAGTGCGTCGCGTACGACACCTCCGCGGCCTGCGCGGGCGCGACGGCGACGCCGATCAGGACGCCCGCCCCGCAGAGCGCCAGCGCGACTCTGACACGGTCCGGTACGGCTCTCCTTCGCTTGCTCACGTGGGTCCCTTTCTGGTGGGAGTCGTCGGGCTGTCGTCGTGCGGTGCGGAGAGCCGACCTGCCGCGCCCGGATCGGAGTCCGGGGTGAACCACGGCAGGGTCGAGGAGGGGGGCGGCTGTTCGGCGGAGCCGCTGTGCAACCCCGGGAGCCGCAGGGTGAGTTCGGGCATGCGCAGTCGGGCGGCGGCGCGGGACGAGCGGCCCGGGCGGCGGGGCCGCACCCGGTCGATGACGGCCATCGCGACACGGAACAGCGCGGCGGGCACGACCAGGCAGACCAGCACCCAGAACAGGGTCACGCCCCAGGGCCGGCCGACCCCCCAGGGCTGTTCGGCGAGGACCTTGCCGCCGTACTTGAGCGAGACGGTGTAGTCGCCGTGGGCGCCGCCCGGCAGTTCGACGGGCAGCTCGACGCGGGCCTTCTTCCCGGGCTCGATGGTGCCGCGCCACTGCTGTTCCTCCCACTGCGGGGCGAACACCCCGTGGGAGGTGCCGACCTGGAAGAGGGGGTTCTTGACGGCCGAGGTGCCGACGTTGCCGACGGTGAAGACGAGGGTGCGGGCGGGTGGCGCGCCGAACCAGGTGAGCAGGCCGCCGGAGCCGTCGAGGCGGGTGTCGGTGAGGACGGACAGCCGTCCGCCGGAGGTCTCGGCGGGCAGCGGCTCCACGGCGTGCCCGGCCACCTGGAAGATCGCGTCCGCCTCGGCCTTCGCCCCGGTCACCGTCGCCACATGGACCACGCAGGGGCAGGGCACCGGTGGTTCGGCGACCGGCAGTTTCCTGCTGAAGCGGCCCTTCGCGTCGGTGGTGACGGCCCGACCGTCGGCGTTGGCGCAGGAGTTGGTGCCGCCGGGCACCCCTCGCGCGGGCACCGACTGGCCGCAGACCAGGATCATCAGCAGCGCCTTCGCCCGCCAGCCGCTGCCGGTGACGGTGACCGAACCACCGGTCCCGGCCTGCGACTTGGAGAGCCTGACGGTGGGCCGCTCGGCGGCCTGCACCGGGCCCACCGAGACCGACGCCAGCAGCAGCGCCAGCACCGCCGCCCCGAGAATCCGCAGCTTCACGACACCGCTCCCGTCAACTCGGCTCCCGGACAAGAGGGTTCGGGCAGGACCGCCGCAGAGCGCCTGCGCCGTCGTAGGACGAGCAGCCGCCGTACGACGCACAGCGCGCCCCCGGCCGTCACCGCCCCCGTGCCGCCCGTCACCGCGCCCCACGGCCCGACGCCCGTCGACACCCGCGCCTCGTCGCGCGCCCCGCCCGTCGCCGTGACCGTCAGCCGCACCTCGACGGAGTCCAGGGCGGGCCCGTCCCAGGGTTCGCTGAGCTTCAGGCGGCGGCCCGGCGCCAGGTCGAGGGGCAGGGTGCGCGGGGCGCGGTCGAGGAGGGGGCCGAGGAGACCGTCGGCGCGGACGGCGAGCCGCGGGACAAGGGCGGTCGTACCGCGGTTGACCAGCTCGTACGTGATGCGGTCGGCGTGGATCGCCACATGCTCGACGGTCAGCGCGGAGACCCTCGGGACGGTGGCGCGCAGATGGAGGGGGACCCGCAGGGTGCGGCCGTCGGCGTCGCGGGCGACGAGTTCGGCGGTGGCGTCGGCGGCCGGGACCTTCACCGTGAAGGGCACCTCCGTGCGGGTGCGCGGCGGCAGCCGGAGGCGGGTGCCCGCGAAGGCGACCTCGGCCCCCGCCGCGCTCAGCGAGACGTCGAGGGACCTCCGGCCGCGGTTGGTCAGGGACACCGTGTCCTGGAGCGCCGTGCCGGGCTCGCCCTCCGCGTAGAAGGCCGGCCGCGCCTCCCCCGAGGGCGCGGCCGACCAGCCGTCGGCGGCGGTCGCCGGGGGTGCGACGGCCAGGAGCGTGAGGACGGCCGCCCCCAGCACGGCGAGGACGACGGGGACGGCACGGACGGCGGACGGCATCGGCGGCTCCAGCTGTCGTACTGCTCGCGGTTCCAGCTGTCGTACGGCGTGCGAGGTCAGCGCCGGGCCGCCTGGTGCCTGCGCGTCAGCCACAGCGCGCCCGCCGCGCCCGCGAGCAGCACCGTGCCGCCGAGGGTGCCAAGCGCGATCGCCGAGTCCTCGGGGCCGGTCTGCGGGAGTTCGCCGCCGGAGTCCGTGCCGGAGCCGGAACCGGAGCCGCTCTGGGTGCCGGTCGCGGCGGTGACGTCCAGCGTGAGCGAGGGGCCGGGGCTGTTGGTCGGGGTGCAGGTGGTCGTGGTGCCGAGCGCCTTGATGGTGAGGACGCCGGCGGTGAAGGTGACCTTGCCGGACTTCTTCGGGGTGTACGTCCCGCTCAAGTCGCTGATCTTGATGGGGGTGTTGGCGGGAACGACCGCCTGGTTGGCCGGCCCGGACACGTTCAGGGTGCCGCTGTCGGCGCCGCCCAGCTTGATGACGGCGCTCGGTGCCATCGCGCCCTTGCCCAGGTCGACCGGGCTGGAGGAGACGCCCTTCTGCCACGACATGGTGATCTTGTAGCCGCTGCCGCTCTTGACGCCCTTGATGTCGATGGGCGAGACGGCGCTCTTGTCGCCGATCGGTGTCTTGCACTGGTACTTGACGTCGACCACTTCGGCGTGGGCGGCGGGGGCGGCCATCAGCACCGCCGACCCGGCCAGGGCCGCGGCGGACGCGAGCGCGGCGGTTCGATTCCGGTACGACACGGTTCCGCTCCCTCTTCCTCGGTTCTGACGGCACATCAGATTCGGCCGTCAAGGTACGCCCGGGGTCGTGAGGAAGGAAGACACGGAGCGCGCCGGAGTTGTGGCGATCCGGCGCGCACGAAAGGGGGTTCGGGTGGAGGTCAGTGCTGGAGCATGCCCACCTCGTAGTCGCCGCCCGGCTGCCGGATCATGACGTTCATGCGGTTGAAGGTGTTGATGAGGCCGATCAGGATCACGAGGGCCATCAGCTGCTCCTCGTCGTAGTGCTTCGCGGCGTTCTGCCAGACCTCGTCCGGGACTCCGGCGCCGTCGGCGATACGGGTGCCCGCCTCCGCCAGCTCCAGGGCCGCGCGCTCGGCCTCGGTGAAGGCCTTGGCCTCGCGCCACGCCGCCACCATGAGCAGGCGCTCCGTGGTCTCGCCCGCGGCGGCGGCTTCCTTGGTGTGCATGTCGAGACAGGCCGCGCAGCCGTTGATCTGGCTCGCCCGGATCTTGACCAGTTCCTGTGTCGCGGCGGGCAGGGCCGACTCCACGAGCGCCTTGTTCGCCGAGAGGAAGTGGGGCAGGACCTTGCGCATGAGCGGGACGCCGAAGGGGTTGAGGCGGGCTTCCACGGTGTGCTCCTCTGCCGTCGCTTGGGCTTACACATCCAGGACGAGAGAGGCGGGT
>JABFXD010000764.1 GCA_013361925.1 Streptomyces sp.
GTCACCACCGCGCACAGGAACCAGCCCATGAGCAGCGCGGCCTGCTCGACGATCTGCCGGGTCGTCGGACCGGTCACGAGATACGCCACCAGGAACACCCCGCCCGCTGTGGCCGCCCACGCGCGGTGCCCCACACGGGCCGCCACGTGGCTCGCGGCGATCACCGGGAGGGCGGCGGGCGGGCCCGGGTGGGCATGCAGGACGTACGCCGCACCGCTCGCCGTGACCACGGCCAGCACCGCCCTGGGCGCCGTGCGGTACAGCGCCAGGACTGCCGACGCGACGGCGATCAGCGCGTAGTCGGCGATAGTCGTGTCCGTGTCGAAGGCCGCCGTGCCCGCGACCAGCGCGCCGACGAAAACCGCGAGGACGACGTCGATGAGCCGCTCACGCGCGGTCACTCGCACCCCCGTACCCGCCCGCGTCGCCGCCCCCGAGGCCGTCCCGTCGGCCGCTCCCGACGCCGTACCGGCGGCCGTCCCGCCCTGGATCCCGCTCATGTCCGCACACTAGACCGCCGTACCGACCCCCGCGTCAGCCCTGTGGACAACTCCGCGGCTACTCCCGGCGTAGTACTCCCCCGCCCCCTCCCGCCCCGGCGGCGCAGGCGCAACTCCCTTCCGCCGTACGACGACCGGGGCAGCTCGACCGGCGCACCCTGACACCCATGTCCACTTCCTTCCGCTACACCGAGCCCCTGCCGCCCAAGGCGGCCACCGGACGCACCGCCGAGGTCTACCGGCAGCTGTCCCACGACTTCGGCATCGACGAGCCGGCCACCTTCGTGGTCCTCTCCGCCGTGCCGGAACTCCTCGCCGCCAGCTGGGCGTTGATGCGCGAGTCCCTGATCGCCGGCCCCGGCGGCCGGACCGGGAAGGAACTCGCCGCGCTCGGGGTGTCGCTCGCCAACAAGTGCCCGTTCTGCGTGGACGCGCACACCGTGCTGCTGCACGCCACCGGTGACCACGCCGTGGCCGAGCGCATCGCCCAAGGACACGAGCCGCGCGACGAGGGGCACGCGCGTGTGCTGGCCTGGGGCCGGCGTACCCGGGTGCCCGGCGCGGCCCTCGGCGACGGGCCGCTCCCCTTCCCGCGCGTGGACGCCCCGGGCTATCTCGGCACCGCGCTCGCCTTCCACTTCATCAACCGCGTCGTGTCGGCCCTGCTGACCGAGAAGATGCTGCCGTGCAACCTCCAGCGGTTCCGCGCGGTGCGCAGCGTCGCGGGCCGTACCCTCGCGCGGACCGTGCGCCGGGCCGCCGCGCCCGGGGAGAGCCTCGCGCTGCTGGACCGCCCGGACGCCGGTGAGGCCCCCGCGTGGGCGGGCGGTACGGCCGTCGGCGACGCGTACGCGGCGCTGCTCAGGGCGGCCATGGTGGGCGCCGACCTCCTCGACGTAGACGACCAGGACCTCGTGGAGGAGGCGCTTCAGGACTGGGACGGGGACCACCTTCCGCTCGGCCTCCCCGGCATCCCCGGCCGGGACGAGCAGCCGGCGGTGCGGCTCGTGCTGCTGGCCGCGCTCGCGCCGTACCGCATCACGGACGAGGACGTGACGGCGTGGCGCGGCCCGCAGCACACCGACGGCGATCTGGTGCGGCTCGTCTCCTACGGCGCGTTCCTCGCGGTCGACCGGATCGAATCGGCCTTCACGCACAGCGCCGTACGAAGCTGACGAGGGGACATAACAGGGCACTCGGCGCGTCAACCACGGGCCTCCGTCACCGCACATGCACGGAGCGAGTTGGCACTTCCGCCCCACAGGGACTCGTGTGACACTGGCGTCCCGTCCACAGTGCGGACACCCTCCGCACCGACACCCCCGCGCCGTCCCCCGTCCGCTGTGCGGACCGTCTCCGCACCCATCCCCCACGAGAAGTGCGCCTGTGCGTTCCCTTCCTCTGCCGCTCGCCCTGACCGCGCGTCTGTCCCCGGTCGTCGTGCTCGCCGCCGCGGGCTGGACGCTGTCGTCCGGCCCCGCTCCGACCGGCGACCACGAGTCCGCGTCGAAGGGCGGTGGCGGCACCAAGTCCGCGTCGGCGCCCTCGACCGCGGCGGCCTCGAAGACGTACACCTCCTCCCCCGCGCCCTGCGGCAGCGTCACCGTGAAGAACATCAAGTCGCTGGTTCCGGGCGCCAAGACGGCCGGCAAGGAGATTCCGTCCACGGACACGAAACTCCGCCGCACCTGCTCCTGGAACGCGCTCAAGGGCTACGACTACCGCTGGCTCGACGTGTCCTTCGAGATCACGGACTCGGACGAATCGGCACAGAAGACGTACAAGCAGCGTATCGAGGAGAAGAGCGGCGGAGGGGATGTTCCGGGCCTCGGGGACCAGGGCTACTCCGTCGTGAACCTCACCACGGAGGACAAGCAGCAGACGCGCGAGGGCGTGGTGATCGTCCAGGCGTCCAACGCCCTGGTGGTCATCACGTACAACGGCAGCGACTTCGAGTCGAAGAAGGCGCCCGACACGGACCTCATCAACAAGGGCGCCATCAAGGCCGCCAAGGACGCGGTGGCGGCGCTGGAGGGCGGCCGGTGACACCGGCCGCCCTCCGGTCGCACGACCGTCACACGTTCTCCTGCTCCCTCCCCAACGGCAGCATCAGCGCGACGTACAGCACCAGCGACGCTCCCAGGCCCACGGCCCAGCCGTAGTCCGCGAGGGGCTTGAGGAACGGGATCAGTCCGTCCGTCGGGAAGGGCCCCGTCTTGGACCCGTCGGCGCCGACGCCCGAGTACGAGCCGCCGACCGCGAGCAACCCGCCGACGACGAAGGCGAGGATCGCCCGCCAGTTCCAGCCGTTGGAGTACCAGTAGCGCCCACCGGGCGTGTACAGGTCCGCCAGGTGCAGGACCGTACGGCGCACGATCCAGTAGTCGGCGATGAGGATGCCCGCGACCGTGCCGAGCAGGCCGCCGACCACGCCGAGCCAGGTGAAGATGTAGAACTCGGGTGTCGAGATCAGCTTCCACGGGAAGATCAGGATGCCGACGACCCCCGTGATCAGCGCGCCCGTACGGAAGTTGATGAGTTTCGGGGCGAGGTTGGCGAGGTCGTACGCCGGTGAGACGACGTTCGCCGCGATGTTCACCGAGATGGTGGCGACCAGCACGATGATCAGTGCGAAGAGCAGCCCGAAGGCGTTGTCCGCCTTGGCGGCGAGGGTGACCGGGTCCCAGATCGCCTCGCCGTAGACGACCTCGGAGCCGGAGGTGACCAGCACCGCGAGGACCGCGAAGAGCGTCATGGTCGTGGGCAGCCCGAGAGCCTGTCCCCAGGTCTGCGCCTTCTGGCTGGCGCCGAAGCGGGTGAAGTCGGGGATGTTCAGCGACAGGGTCGCCCAGAAACCGATCATGCCCATCAGCGACGGGAAGAACACCGGCCAGAAGTCGGGGCCCCAGCCCAGCTTGGAGGGCTGGTCGAGCAGCGCGCCGAAACCGTCCGCCTTGACCGCGATCCACACCAGCAGCACGATCGCGCCGACGATCACGAAGGGCGCGGCCCAGTTCTCGAAGTGCCGCAGGAAGTCCATGCCGCGGTAGATGATCGCGATCTGCAGCGCCCAGAAGAGCAGGAAGCACAGCCACAGCGGCCACGGGTTCCCGGCGATCTTCCCCGCGTTCTCCCAGTGCCCGCCGGTGAGTTTGGAGCCCAGCGCGAAGATTCCGCTGCCGCCGATCCAGGTCTGGATGCCGAACCAGCCGCAGGCCACGGCCGCCCGGATCAGCGCCGGGATGTTGGCGCCGCGCAGCCCGAAGGAGGCGCGGGCCAGCACCGGGAAGGGGATGCCGTACTTGGGTCCGGCGTGCCCGGTGGCCAGCATCGGCAGCAGCACGATGATGTTGGCCAGGGCGATGGTGAAGACGGCCTGCTTCCAGTCCATCCCGAGGGCGACCAGGCCGGAGGCCAGGGTCCAGCTGGGGATGCAGTGGGCCATGGAGATCCACAGGGCCGCGAAGTTGTACGTCGTCCACTTGCGTTCGGAGACCGGTACGGGACGCAGGTCGTCGTTGGCGAAGGGACTGTCGGCGGGAAAGGCCTCGGGGCTGAGTTCGATACGGCCGCCGGTGTCGGCGGACTTCGATATCGGCGACCCCGGGGGGACTGTGTCGGTCATGGGCAGGCCAATC
>JABFXD010000447.1 GCA_013361925.1 Streptomyces sp.
CTACCGCGGCGGGCGGGACAGTGGGAAGCTGCCCTCCATGGGGGTATTGAGGAGGATTTGGCGGCACCGGGGCCGACGTATCGGCGCGGTGGCCGCGCTTGTCGTGGTGACCGTCGGAGGGGCCGTCGCCTGTGATCCCGCGGGGCTGAGTTCCGCGTCGGTGGCGTACACCACCGATCAGACCGTCACCAAGGAGCTGGAGCGGCAGCACGCCAAGGTGCAGTGGCTCACCTGCCAGGCCTCCTACGGCAACCGCCCCACCCCGACCGCGACCGAGAACGCCGTCGCCGAGGTGCACTGCACCGGGGAGACCAACGACGGCAAGGACATCAAGGCCGACGGGAAGATCACCCGGGTCGTCAACGGGCAGTGTGTGCGCGGGGAGTTGACCGCGAAGATCGACGGGAAGCAGTGGTTCCAGGTGAACGGGCTGGGCAACTGCAACGCCACCCCGGAGCCCACGCACGGCAACGGACAGCCCGGTGCCACGGTCACCGTCACCGTCACGGAGACCGTGTGGTGCGACAAGTACCCGGACTGCCGCCCGGTGCAGGGCAAATGACCTTAGGGTGATCGGGTGACCCAGCCCGTGACGCCCGCGTATCTCCGATACCCGCACCTGACCGGCGACTTGGTGGCCTTCACCGCCGAGGACGACGTGTGGATCGCGCCCCTCGACGGCGGCCGGGCCTGGCGGGTCAGCACCGACAACGTGCCGGTCTCCACGCCGCGTGTCTCACCCGACGGCACGACCGTCGCCTGGACCTCGACGCGCAACGGGGCACCCGAGGTGCACATCGCGCCGGTCGACGGCGGCCCGGCGAAACGGCTCACCCACTGGGGGAGTTGGCGTACCCAGGTGCGCGGCTGGACCCCGGACGGGCAGGTCCTCGCCCTCACCACCCACGGCCAGGCCAGCCTGCGCCGCTCCTGGGCGCACGCGGTGCCGCTCGACGGCGGACCGTCCACCGTCCTGCCGTACGGTCCGGTCGGCGCCGTCGCCCAAGGGCCGTCCACCGTGCTGCTGTCGGCGCCGATGGGGCGGGAGGCGGCCTGGTGGAAGCGGTACCGGGGCGGTACCGCGGGCAAGTTGTGGATCGATGACGGAGGCGACGGGGAGTTCGTACGGCTGCATGAGGAGCTCGACGGGAACATCGAGTTCCCGGTGTGGGCGGGGGAGCGGATCGCCTTTCTCTCCGACCACGAGGGTGTGGGTGCGCTCTACTCCTCCCTCGCCGACGGAAGCGATCTGCGCCGGCACACGCCGGTCGACGGGTTCTACGCCCGGCACGCGGCCGGGGACGGCACCCGGGTCGTCTACGCCTCGGCCGGTGAGCTGTGGGTCCTCGACGACCTGGACGGGGCGGAGCCGCGCCGGCTGGACATCCGGCTCGGCGGGTCGCGGGCCGACCTCCAGCCGTACACCCTGAACGCCTCCCGCTGGGTCGAGTCGGCCTCCCCCGACCACACCGCGCGCGGCAGTGCCGTCTGTGTGCGCGGTGCCGTGCACTGGGTCACCCACCGCTCCGGTCCGGCCCGTGCGCTCGCCGCGCGGCCCGGCGTGCGGTCCCGGCTGCCGCAGGCCTTCCGGGCCGACGGCGAGGAGTGGGTGGTGTGGGTGACGGACGCCGAGGGCGACGACGCCCTGGAGTTCGCGCCCGCCACCGGCCTCGCCCCGGGCGCCACCCCGCGCCGGCTCGCCGCCGGACAGCTCGGCCGGGTCCTCGACCTGACGATGGCGCCCGACGGCAGCCGGGCCGCCGTCGCCTCGCACGACGGGCGTGTCCTCCTCGTCGAGCGCGAGACCGGTGAGGTCCGCGAGGTCGACCGCAGCGAGGACGGCGACGCCTCCGGGCTGGTCTTCTCGCCCGACTCCGCCTGGCTCGCCTGGTCCCACCCCGGCCCGCGCCCGCTGTGCCAGCTCCGCCTCGCCAACACCACCGACCTGTCGGTCACCGAGGCGACCCCGCTCCGCTTCCAGGACTACGCCCCCGCGTTCACCCTCGACGGCAAGCACCTGGCGTTCCTCTCCACCCGCTCCTTCGACCCGGTCTACGACGAGCACGTCTTCGACCTGGCCTTCGTGGAGGGCGCCCGCCCGCACCTCATCACCCTCGCCGCGACCACCCCCTCGCCCTTCGGCCCGCAGCGCCACGGCCGCCCCTTCGACGCGCCCGACAAGGACGAGACCCCCGACAGCGAGGGCACTCCCGCCACCCGCATCGACCTCGACGGGCTCGCCGACCGGATCGTGCCGTTCCCGGTGGAGGCCGCCCGCTACTCCGACCTGCGCACCGCCAAGGAGGGCGTCCTGTGGCTGCGCCACCCGGTGCGCGGGGTGCTGGGCGCCTCCCGGGCCACGCCCGACGCCCCGGACCCCAAGACCGAGCTGGAGCGCTTCGACCTCGTCCAGCAGCGCATCGAGCATCTGGCCGCCGACGCCGACCACTTCGCCGTCAGCGGCGACGGCAAACGGGTCCTGCTGTGGACCGACGGCCGGATCAAGGTCGTACCGAGCGACCGCCGCGCCTCGAACGACGACGACAGCGACTCCAACATCACCGTCGACCTCTCCCGCGTCCGCCAGACGATCGACCCGGCGGCCGAGTGGCGGCAGATGTACGACGAGACGGGCCGCCTCCTGCGCGACCACTTCTGGCTCCCCGACCTCGGCGGCGCCGACTGGGACGGCGTCCTGGACCGCTACCGCCCCGTCCTCGACCGCGTCGCCACCCACGACGACCTCGTCGACCTCCTGTGGGAGGTCCAGGGCGAGTTGGGCACCTCGCACGCCTACGTCGTCCCGCGCGGCGGCCACGGCAACGGCGCCCGGCAGGGTCTGCTCGGTGCCGACATCTCCCGCCATGAGGACGGCAGTTGGCGTATCGACCGCATCCTGCCCTCGGAGACCTCCGACCCCGACGCCCGTTCCCCGCTCGCCGCCCCCGGCGTCGCGGTCCGCGCCGGGGACGCGATCGTCGCGGTCGCCGGACGGCCGGTCGACCCGGTGACGGGCCCGGGGCCGCTGCTCGTCGGCACGGCGGGCAAGCCGATCGAGCTGACGATCTCGCCGTCGGGCGGCGGAGACGTACGGCACGCGGTCGTCGTCCCGGTCGCCAACGAGGAGCCGCTGCGCTACCACGCCTGGGTGAGCGACCGCCGGGCCTACGTCCACGAGCGCTCCGCCGGCCGCCTCGGCTACCTCCACGTCCCCGACATGCAGGCCCCCGGCTGGGCCCAGATCCACCGCGACCTGCGCGTCGAGGTGGCCCGCGAGGGCCTGGTCGTCGACGTCCGCGAGAACCGCGGCGGCCACACCTCCCAGCTGGTGGTGGAGAAACTGGCCCGCCGGATCGTCGGCTGGGCCCGCCCCCGCGGCATGCGCGCCTACAGCTATCCGCAGGACGCCCCGCGCGGCCCGGTGGTGGCCGTCGCCAACGAGTTCTCCGGCTCCGACGGCGACATCGTCAACGCGGCCATCAAGGCCCTCGGCATCGGCCCGGTCGTCGGCACGCGCACCTGGGGCGGGGTGATCGGCATCGACAGCCGCTACCACCTCGTCGACGACACGCTCGTCACCCAGCCCAAGTACGCGTTCTGGCTGGAGGGTTACGAGTGGGGCGTGGAGAACCACGGCGTGGACCCGGACGTGGAGGTCCTCCAGCGCCCGCAGGACCACGCGGCCGGCCGGGACCCCCAACTGGACGAGGCGATCAGGCTGGCGCTGGAGGCGCTGGAGGGGACTCCGGCGAAGGTGCCTCCGTCGCTTCCCTGACCTGCTCGATACGATGCCCCGGAGACTTCGGGCGATTATGGCGAGAGGACGCACATGCCAGGGGAGCCGCAGGCGGACTGCCTGTTCTGCAAGATCGTCGAGGGCCAGATCCCGGCCACGATCGTCCGCGAGTCGGACACCACCGTCGCCTTCCGGGACATCAACCCCCAGGCGCCGACGCATGTCCTGGTCATCCCGAAGGTGCACTACAGGGACGCCGCCGCCCTCGCCGCCGCGGAGCCCACCATCGCCGCCGACGTGCTGCGCGAGGCGCAGACCGTCGCCGACGAGGAGAAGCTGGAGAGCTACCGCATCGTCTTCAACACGGGCGCCGGCGCGGGCCAGACCGTCTGGCACGC
>JABFXD010000677.1 GCA_013361925.1 Streptomyces sp.
CCTAGGCTGGTCAGCCCGGTCACGGGGGCCGGGACGGACGGGGGGACGTACGGGGATGGCGCTGCGCGACTCGGACCCGGCGGAGGTGGGCGGTTACCGCATCGAGGACCGGCTGGGCAGCGGGGGCATGGGCGTGGTCTACCTCGCCCGCTCCGCCTCGGGCCGTCGGCTCGCGGTCAAGGTCGTGCATGCCCAGTACGCGGACGACGACGAGTTCCGCGCCCGGTTCCGCCGCGAGGTGGCCGCCGCCCGCCAGGTCAGCGGCGCCTTCACCGCGCCCGTCGTGGACGCGGACGCCGACGCGCCGCGACCCTGGATGGCCACGCTGTACATACCGGGCGCCGACCTCGGCACGCACATACGCGACCACGGCCCTCTGCCACCGCCCCGGGTGAGGGAGTTGGCCGCGGGGCTCGCCGAGGCCATCCGCGACATCCATCGCGCCGGCGTCGTCCACCGGGACCTGAAGCCGGCCAACGTGATGCTCGCCGACGACGGCCCCCGCGTCATCGACTTCGGCATCTCCCGCGCCACCGAGTTCGCCGCCTCCGACGCCCTCACCCAGACCGGCCGGGTGATGGGCACCCCGCCGTTCATGTCCCCGGAGCAGTTCTCCGCCCCGCACGAGGTGGGCCCCGCGGCGGACATCTTCTCGCTCGGCGCGGTGGTCGCCTTCGCCGCCTCGGGCAAGGGCCCCTTCGACAGCCCGAGCCCCTACGAGACGGCGATCCGCGTGGTCGAGGGCACCCCGGAACTCGCCGACGTACCGCCGGAGTTGCTGCCGTTCATCCGCCTCTGCCTGGAGAAGGAGCCCAAGTCCCGCGCCACGGCGGACGAGCTGCTCTCCCTCCTGCGCGACGGCGCCCTGCCCACCACCGGCCCCCCGACCCTCCTGGACGCCCCGCGCCCCCGCCGGCGCCGTACCCGACTCTGGGCGGCCGTCACGGCGGGCGCCGCCGTCCTCGCGGCCATCGCCACCACCACACTCGCCCTCACCGGCGACGAGGCCGCCGACCGGGGAAACCTCCCCGCCGGCTGGCAGGAGTGGCACCGGCAGGCGAAGGACCCGAGCGTCGACAAGGACCCGATGGGCCCCACCGCCCTCTTCAACCGCTGCGTCGCCTCCGGCACCTCCCTGGTCTGCGCGGGCGACGAGATCATGGCCACCCGCTTCGCCCTCGCCGACGGCACCAACACCTGGGGCCGGCCCATCGACCCGACCGCCGAGGACTCCGACTTCGGCAGCAGCAGCTCCGGCGCGGGCACGATCATCGGCGCCCGCGACGGCCGCGTGTACGTCTACGGCGCCGACGACCGGCCCACCAGCGACCAGGCGTCGTACCCGACCCGCTACTCGATCCAGGCCCTGGACGCCAGGACCGGCAAGGTGGCCTGGAAGACGGTCACCGCCGACAGCGAGGACGGCACCGAGCCGAGCAGCGACCAGGGCGCCTCCGCCGCCGTCCCCACGGGCGTCGTCACCGTCTACGGCAGATCCGGCGACCAGTACGCCCTGCTCGACGCGGAAACCGGCCAGATCCGCTGGAAGCGCCCCCTGCCCAACCCGAACCGGTACATGAGCCTGCTGCGCAGCGCCGGGGGACAGGCGTACCTGCTCACCGCGAAGTACACGAGCGAGGACATCGAGAGCACCAGCGTCAGCCAACTGGACCCGGCCACCGGGAAACCCCGCTGGACGGTGAAGGTCAAGGGCGAGATCGACATCGTCGGCCGCCACGACGGCCGCCTGGTACTGGTCAACACCACCGGAACCCGTCGCGCCCTGACCCTGATCAAGACCGACACCCACATCCTGACGACGGTGAAACTGGCCGAGCCCCAGCCCGAGGGCGCGGTCCCCACCCTCGCCGGCGGCACCCTCTACTTCACCCTCTCCAACGGCAGCATCCGCGCGGTCGTCCCGGAGACCGGGCGCCAGCTGTGGGAGGGCAACTCCGGCGTCGAACTCTCCGGCCCGCCCACGGCCTCCCGCACCCACCTGTACCTGGCGTCCCCCAGCGGCCGCCTCGCCGCCGTGAACCGGACCACCGGCAAGGTCGACGGCACCCTCGACGGCCGCGACGACGGCGCCGTGGACGGCTCCCCGACCGGCGCCCCCCTCACTCTTGTGGGCGACGCGCTCTACGTCCCGTACGGCCTGCGCTCCGTCTACACGGTCGACGTACGCACTCTGTGAAAACACTCAGGGCCAGGTCGAGGAAAGATCCTCCGACCTGGCCCTGAGCCATACAGAGCGGGCGACGGGAATCGAACCCGCGTAGCTAGTTTGGAAGACTAGGGCTCTACCATTGAGCTACGCCCGCACAGGACGCGCCGCAGGTCAGGTGACCGCGGCACAGAAGGCATCGTAGCGGGTCGGCCCCCCTCGCCGCACACCCCCGGGCTTCGTTGCCGCGCACCCCGTAAATGCGGCGGTCCCATGGCCTGCGGGCATGTACCCTACGTGTCGCACCAGACGGGGTGTGGCGCAGCTTGGTAGCGCGTCCGCTTTGGGAGCGGAAGGCCGTGGGTTCAAATCCCGCCACCCCGACCACCTTCCTTGATCGCCTTTTGGGGCGTGTCGTGGCTGCGGTTACTATGCAAGCTGCATGCCCGTGTGTCTCTCGTCTGACTCGGACGACGTCCTCCGGGCGGCGAATCCGCCGGGGCCGTTCTGGCACCGGCAGAACCCAAGAAGTCAGCCACAAGGAGACCGAACCGTGAAGAGCGCCGTTGAGAACCTGAACCCGACGCGGGTTCGGCTCACTGTCGAGGTGCCCTTCGAGGAGCTCAAGGACAGCCTCGACGCGGCGTACAAGAAGATCAACCAGCAGGTCACGGTGAAGGGCTTCCGCAAGGGCAAGATCCCGGCCCGCGTCATCGACCAGCGGTTCGGCCGCGGTGCGGTCCTGGAGGAGGCGGTCAACGACGCGCTTCCGAAGTTCTACACCGAGGCGGTCAACGAGGCCGACCTGGACGTCCTCGGCCAGCCCGAGGTCGACATCACGGAGCTGAAGGACGGCGACACGCTGAACTTCACCGCCGAGGTCGACATCCGCCCCGCCCTGGAGATCCCGGACTACTCCGGTATCGAGGTCGAGGTCGACGCCGTCGAGGTCAGCGAAGAGGACGTCGACAAGTCGGTCGAGCAGCTCCGTGAGCGCTTCGCCTCCACCTCCCCGGTCGAGCGCGCCGCCGAGGAAGGCGACGTCGTCACGATCGACCTGGAGGCCAAGGTCGACGGAGAGGTGCTGGAGGACGGCATCGCCAGCGGTGTCTCCTACACCATCGGCTCCGGCGAGCTCCTGGAGGGCATCGACGACGCCGTGAAGGGCCTGGAGGCCGGTGGCGAGGCCACCTTCACCTCCGAGCTCAAGGGCGGCTCCGCGGCCGGCAAGGAGGCCGAGGTCACCGTCAAGGTCACCCAGGTCGCCGCCCGCGAACTGCCCGAGCTGGACGACGAGTTCGCGCAGCTCGCCTCCGAGTTCGACACCCTCGACGAGCTCAAGGCGGACAGCCGCAAGCGCCTCGAGAACATGAAGCAGTACGACCAGGCCACGCAGGCCCAGGAGCGCGTCCTGGAGAAGCTGCTGGAGCTCGTCGAGGTGCCCGTCCCCGAGAAGCTGCTCGAGGACGAGATCAACACCCGCAAGCACAACCTGGAGCACCACCAGCTCGGCCAGATGGGCCTGGACCTCGAGAAGTACCTGGAGATCCAGGGCAAGACGGTCGAGGAGTTCGACACCGAGACCAAGGACGCCGCGGTCAAGGGCATCAAGACCCAGTTCGTCCTGGACGCCCTGGTCAAGCGCGAGAAGCTGAACGTCAACCAGGAGGAGCTCACCGAGCACCTCATGCGCCGTGCCGCTTCCTCCGGTATGTCCCCCGACCAGTTCGCCCAGGCGGTCGTCGAGGGCGGCCAGGTTCCGCTCCTCGTCGGTGAGGTCGCCCGCGGCAAGGCCCTGGCCGTCGTGGTCGAGGCCGCCACGGTGAAGGACACCAACGGCGAGGTCATCGACCTGGACGACGAGGAAGAGGTCGAGGAGGCCGCCGAGATCGCCGGCGAGGCCACCGAGGCCGACGCCACGGACGCCGAGGCGGAGAAGACCGAGGGCTGAGCCCACGGCACC
>JABFXD010000826.1 GCA_013361925.1 Streptomyces sp.
GAGAACTTCCCCATCTCCGGGCAGCGGATCGAGCGGGCGCACATCGAGGCGCTCGCGCGGATCAAGGGGGCCGCCGCGAAGGTGAACGCGCGGCTCGGGGTGCTCGACAAGGATGTCGCCGAGGCGATTCAGGAGGCGGCCGAGGAGGTCGCCCGTGGGGAGTGGGACGCGCACTTCCCCATCGACGTGTTCCAGACCGGGTCCGGGACCTCGTCCAACATGAACACCAACGAGGTCATCGCCACGCTCGCCACCCAGCGGCTCGGGCGGGACGTGCATCCCAACGACCACGTCAACGCCTCGCAGTCGTCCAACGACGTCTTCCCGTCCTCCATCCACATCGCCGCCACCGCCGCCGTCACCCGTGATCTGATCCCCGCCCTGGAGCATCTCGCCGACTCCCTCGGACGTAAGGCGGAGGAGTTCGCCGATGTCGTGAAGTCCGGGCGGACCCATCTCATGGATGCCACGCCCGTGACCCTGGGGCAGGAGTTCGGGGGGTATGCCGCTCAGGTGCGGTACGGCGTCGAGCGGCTCTACGCCTCGCTCCCCCGGCTCGCCGAACTGCCGCTCGGCGGGACCGCGGTAGGGACCGGGATCAACACACCGCCCGGCTTCTCCGCCGCCGTCATCGAGGAGGTCGCCCGCGCCACCGGGCTGCCGCTGACCGAGGCCCGCGACCACTTCGAGGCGCAGGGCGCCCGGGACGGGATCGTGGAGACCAGCGGGCAGCTCAGGACCATCGCGGTCGGGCTGACGAAGATCGCCAACGATCTGCGGTGGATGGCCTCGGGGCCGAGGACCGGGCTCGCCGAGATCTCGCTCCCCGACCTGCAGCCCGGGTCGTCGATCATGCCCGGGAAGGTCAACCCCGTCATTCCCGAGGCCGTCCTCATGGTCTCCGCCCAGGTCGTCGGCAACGACGCCACCGTCGCCACCGCCGGCGCCGCCGGGAACTTCGAGCTCAACGTGATGCTGCCGGTCATCGCGAAGAACGTCCTGGAGTCCGTCCGGCTGCTCGCCAACGTGTCGCGGCTCCTCGCCGACCGCACCGTCGACGGAATCGTCGCGCACCGGGAACGCGCGCGTGAGTACGCCGAGTCGTCACCGTCCGTGGTCACGCCGCTGAACAAGTACATCGGGTACGAGGAGGCCGCCAAGGTCGCCAAGAAGGCGCTCGCGGAGCGGAAGACCATTCGTCAAGTCGTCCTGGAGGGTGGGTATGTGGAGCGGGGCGACCTCACCCTCGAACAGCTCGACGAAGCGCTGGATGTCCTGCGGATGACGCGTCCGTAACAAGAGACGCCGGTCCGTAGAACCGTGACGCGTGCCGCAGCGTCGTATGCCCATGGCACCTAATATCTGTGCATGGCAGAGGGTGGAGCGGTGAGAGCAGCGGAAGCGGGTCCGTCGGCGTCCTTCTGGGAGCCCGGGGCCCAGATCCTGTGGCGCTACCGGGAGAACGGCGGCGAGCATGTCCACATCGCCCGCCCGGTGACCGTCGTGCGCGACGATCACGACCTGCTCGCCGTGTGGATGGCGCCGGGCACCGAGTGTGTGAAGCCCGTGCTCGCCGACGGCACCCCGGTGCACGCCGAGCCGCTGGAGACCCGCTACACCAAGCCCCGTACCGTCCAGCGCGACCGCTGGTTCGGTACGGGGGTGCTGAAACTGGCGCGGCCCGGTGAGCCCTGGTCGGTGTGGCTGTTCTGGGAGCCGGGCTGGCAGTTCAAGAACTGGTACGTGAACCTGGAGACCCCGCTGGCGCGTTGGGACGGCGGGGTCGACTCCGAGGACCACTTCCTCGACATCTCCGTGCACCCCGACCGCAGTTGGCACTGGCGCGACGAGGACGAGTTCGCGCAGGCCCAGCGGGACGGGCTGATGGACGCCCACCTCGCCGAACAGGTGCGGCAGGCGGGCCGTTCGGCGGTCGAGGTGATCCGCTCCTGGGGACGGCCGTACGCGGACGGCTGGCAGCACTGGCGCCCGGATCCGTCCTGGGCCGTACCGTTGCTCCCGGAAGACTGGGACCGTACGCCCGCGCACGTGTCCTCATGAGACCCTTGATGCGCCCCCGGGCAACAAACGTAGGATCGTCCTCCGCAAGAGCGCGCGGTGGCAACTACCGGAGCGTGCACTGAGCTTGACCATTCGTCACCGAGGGGCGGCAGGACGTGATCGAGGGGTACGAGGGCCACACGGACGACGCAGGCCCCAGGGTCGGACGGTGCGGCCGCGGCACGGGAACGGCCGCTGACCACGCGGGAATTCCGTTCCTGGGGCAGGCAATCCGGGTATCGGCATTTCTGCGGGACGAACTGCACGCGCGGCGCGCAGCCCCCAACGGACGGAATCGACACGCGTGACGGAGCAGCCCACCTCGTTCGAGCGCCCACAGACGGGCCCCGACCCCGCGGATCCCCGCGGGGCGCTCCTGCGTGCCTCCACGCCCCCGCCGGGCGCCTTACCGGCACAAGCCCGAGCCGGCGAGACGCCTGCCCCCGGACCTGACATGACCACACCGCAGCCCGGCAGCGACCCGGAGCACTCCCAGCCCACCGTCGCCGCCGAGCCCGACACCCACCGGCCGAGGCCCGTGCCCGAACTCCCCGACACGATCCCGGCCCAGGGCGGCGACTCCGCGGCCGGCGAGCGCCGCACCGGACAGAGTGTCCAGCCCGGCCGGCCCACGCCGATGCGACGGGACGGGGACCGGCTGCGCTTCGTGGGCGCGGCGACCCGCCGGATCGCCCGCGGCATCGACCTCGACGAGATCGTGATGGGGCTGTGCCGGGCCACCGTGCCGACCTTCTCCGACGCGATCCTGGTCTATCTGCGCGACCCGCTGCCGGTCGGCGACGAGCGGCCCACCGGCCCGCTGGTGCTGCGCCTGCGCCGCACCGACCGCATCCCGGAGGAGCGGGACACCGAGGGCGGCTTCGTCTCACCCGCGCTCCAGCCGGAACCGACGGAGCTGACCGAGCTGTCGGCCGTCACCGCCGAACTGTGCGAGGTGCGGGCGGGAGGCGCGCTCGCCGAGGTGCTGCGGGGCGTCCGTCCGGTCTTCACGGACTCCCCCGCGGCCCGCGCCGCGCTGCCGGAACTGCTCGGCGAGGGCGGCGAGTTGATCGTTCCGGCGGGGCAGCGGGCGATCCTCGCCCCGCTGCGCGGCCGGCGCCGGGTGATCGGTGCCGCGCTGTTCCTGCGCCGCCCCGACCGCATCGCGTTCGAGCCGGACGACCTCCTGGTCGCCGCCCAGCTCGCCACGCACAGCGCGCTCGGCATCGACAAGGCGGTGCTGTACGGCCGCGAGGCGTACATCGCCGACGAACTCCAGCGCACGATGCTGCCGGAGACCCTTCCGCGCCCGACCGGTGTCCGGCTGGCCTCGCGCTATCTCCCGGCCGCCGAGACCGCGCGCGTGGGCGGCGACTGGTACGACGCGATCCCGCTGCCGGGCAGCCGGGTGGCGCTGGTCGTCGGTGACGTCATGGGCCACTCCATGACCTCGGCCGCGATCATGGGCCAGCTGCGGACCACCGCCCAGACGCTGGCCGGGCTCGACCTGCCGCCCCAGGAGGTGCTCCACCACCTCGACGAGCAGGCGCAGCGGCTCGGCACCGACCGCATGGCGACCTGCCTCTACGCCGTCTACGACCCGGTCTCGCACCGGATCACCATCGCCAACGCCGGCCATCCGCCGCCCGTCCTGCTCCACCTCGGTGGCCGGGCCGAGGTGCTGCGGGTGCCCCCGGGCGCGCCCATCGGTGTCGGCGGCGTCGACTTCGAGGCCGTGGAACTGGACGCCCCGGCCGGAGCGACCCTGCTCCTCTACACGGACGGGCTCGTCGAGTCCCGGCTGCGGGACGTGTGGACCGGCATAGAGCAGCTGCGCGAGAAGCTCGCCGCGACCGCGCAGTTGACCGGCCCTGATCATCCGCCACCCCTTGAGGCCCTCTGCGACGAGGTGCTCGACATGCTCGGCCCCGGCGACCGGGACGACGACATCGCGCTGCTCGCGGCCCGCTTCGACGGGATCGCGCCCAGCGACGTGGCGTACTGGTTCCTGGAGCCGGAGGACGCGGCCCCCGGCCGTGCCCGGCGGCTGGCCCGGCGGGCCCTGTC
>JABFXD010000292.1 GCA_013361925.1 Streptomyces sp.
ATCCCGAGGCGGAAAAGCTCGTGACGTACGACTACTACATGAACGATCCGGAGATCCGGCGGCGTTCATGGCTCCTGCGGAAAGACAATCAGGCGCTCGCGGCACAGCCCAACGCCGCGCATTTCGCGGTGGCCGAGCTGGAGAAGTCCGGGGTGCCCGTGCGGGTGATCACACAGAATGTGGACGGGCTGCACCAGCTCGCCGGGATGCCGGCCCGCAAGGTCGTCGAACTGCACGGCACCGCACGGCAGGTGGTCTGCACGCGGTGTCATGCGCGCGGGCCCATGGAGGACGCCCTCGCGCGGATCGACGCCGGGGAGGCCGACCCGGCCTGCCGGGACTGCGGCGGGATCCTGAAGTCCGCGACCGTGATGTTCGGCGAGCGCCTCGACCCCGTCGTGCTCGGCGAGGCCGCGGCGATCACCAAGGCCTGCCAGGTATTCATCGCCGTGGGCAGCAGCCTCCAGGTACAGCCCGCCGCCGGCCTCGCCGGCGTCGCCGCCGACCACGGCGCCCGCCTGATCATCGTCAACGCCGAGCCGACCCCGTACGACGACCGCGCCGACGAGGTCATCCGGGAACCGATCGGCACGGCCCTGCCGGAACTGCTGCGCAGACTGCGGGACTAGTCACCGGTCAGAACAGCGCGGCGCCCTGTTCGAAGTCGAGCAGGCGCTGTTTGCGTTCCAGGCCGCCGCCGTAGCCGGTGAGGCTGCCGTTGGAGCCTACGACGCGGTGGCAGGGGACGATGATGCTGACCGGGTTCTTGCCGTTGGCCAGGCCGACCGCGCGGGAGGCGCCGGGGTTGCCGAGGGCTTCGGCGAGGTCGCCGTAGGAGCGGGTCTCGCCGTACGGGATGCGGAGGAGCTGGTCCCAGACGCTGCGCTGGAACGGGGTGCCGTGCAGGTGGAGTTCGACGGTGAACTCCTTCAACTCCGAGGCGAAATAGGCCTCCAGCTGGTCCACGGCCTCGCCGAAGGGGCGGTCGTCGCGGGCGCCGAACGTCTCCTGCGCGGGGCGGTGGCGCTGGTCGGTCATGTAGAGGTTGCTCAGGGTGCCGTCCGTCGCGACCAGGGTCAGCGGGCCGTACGGGCTGTCGATCACGGTGTGCTGCTTCAGAGCGGGAACAGAGGTCACGGAACGTCCTTATACCGGAAGGAAGTTGATCGGGTGGCTGTCGGTCGCCCACAGGTACTGGACCGCGTACGCCCGCCACGGCCGCCAGGCCGCCGCCCGCGCGGTCAGCGCCGCCGGGGTCGAGGGCAGGCCCAACTCCTGGGCGGCCTTGCGGATGCCGAGGTCGGTGGGGAGGAAGGCGTCGGGGTCGCCGAGGGCGCGCATCGCGATGACGTCGGCCGTCCAGGGGCCGAAGCCGGGCAGGGCGAGGAGGCGGGCGCGGGTCTCCGTCCAGTCGCTCTCCACGCCCAGGTTCAGGGAGCCGTCGGCCAGTTGGCCGACGAGGGTGGTGAAGGTCGTGCGGCGGGTGCGGGGCATGGCGAGTGACTCGGGGTCCAGGGCGGCCAGTTGCTCCGGGGTCGGGAAGAGGTGGGTGAGGCCGCCCTCGGGGTCGTCCACCGGGTCGCCGTGGGCCGTCACCAGGCGGGCCGCGTGGGTGCGGGCGGCGGCGGTCGAGACCTGCTGGCCCAGGACCGCCCGGACCGCGAACTCCGCCTCGTCCACCGTCCGCGGCACCCGCCGCCCGGGCGCCTTCGCGACCAGCGGCGCCAACACCGGGTCCGTGCGCAACTGGTCGTCGATCGCCACCGGATCGGCGTCCAGGTCGAGCATGCGGCGGCACCGGCTGATGGCGACCGTCAGATCGCGCAGGTCGCTCAGGGTGAGGCGGCAGGCGATGTGGTCGGGGTTCGGGGTGAGCGCCACGATGCCGTGGCCGTACGGCAGTCGGAGCGTGCGGCGGTAGGCACCGTCCCGCCACTCCTCCACCCCGGGCACGGCGGTCGCCGCGAGGTGACCGAAGAGGTTGTCGGGGTTGAGGGGGGCGCGGAACGGCAGCCGGAGCGTGAGAACCCCGGGGGTCACCGCGCCCGCGTTCCCGCGCGGCACCCGTGACCGCAGCTCGCTCGGTGAGAGCGCGAAGACCTCGCGCACGGTGTCGTTGAAGGTGCGGATGGAGGAGAAACCGGCGGCGAACGCGATCTCCGCCATCGGCAGGGCTGTCGTCTCGATCAACAGCCGGGCCGTCTGCGCGCGTTGGGCCCGGGCCAGCGCGAGCGGGCCCGCGCCCAGTTCGGCGAGGAGCTGGCGTTCGACCTGCCGGGTGCTGTAGCCGAGCCGCACGGCCAGTCCCGGGACGCCCTCGCGGTCCACGACCCCGTCGGCGATCAGCCGCATCGCCCGGGCGACCAGGTCGGCGCGCTGGTTCCACTCGGGGGACCCGGGGCTGGTGTCCGGGCGGCACCGCTTGCAGGCCCGGAACCCGGCCTGCTGGCAGCCGGCCGCGCTCGGGTAGAACGTCATGTTCGCGGGCTTGGGCGGCACGGCCGGGCAGCTGGGCCGGCAGTAGATCCGGGTCGTCAGGACCGCCGTGAAGAACCACCCGTCGAACCGGGCGTCCTTGGACTGGACGGCGCGCACGCAGCGCTCGGTGTCGGTGTGCATCCCCTTCTGCATACGTCCAGCATGGTGCAGCGCAGGAGGGTCGGCTGGCGGGAATCCGACATCAACGTCGCACTGGCTGGACCTGCCCGGATCGCCAGGCCGACTCCCGCAGCAGCCGCAGCCCGTTCAGCCCGACGAGGACGGTGGAGCCCTCGTGGCCCGCGACGCCGAGCGGCAGCGGCAGGTGTCCCACCAGGTCCCACACCACCAGGACGGTGATGAACGTCCCCGCGATGACGAGATTCTGCACGACCAGTCGACGGGCGGCCCGGGACAGCCGTACGACCGCCGGTACGGCCGTCAGCTCGTCGCGCACCACGACCGCGTCGGCGGTCTCCAGCGCCAGGTCGGAGCCCACGCGGCCCATCGCGACCCCGGAGTGGGCGGCGGCGAGCGCGGGCGCGTCGTTGACGCCGTCGCCGACGAACAGCACCTTGCGACCGGCGTCCTGCATCTCCCGTACGGCGTTCACCTTGCCCTCGGGGAGCAGTCCGGCACGGACGTCGGTGAGCCCGGCGGCCTCGGCGACGCGGGCGGCGGCGCGGGCGTTGTCGCCGGTCAGGAGCGTGGGCGGGGTACCGGTCAGAGCGGTGAGGGCGGCGGTCGTGGCGGGGGTGGCGGGGCGCAGCCGGTCGGTGAGGGCGAGGGTGCCGACGGGGACGCCGTCACGGGTGACCCGGACGACGGTGGCGTCGCTGTCGGCGGTCTCCGCCCGGCCGACGCTCACCGACCGGCCCTCGACGGTGGCGTTGACGCCCTGCCCCGGGACGGCGGTGAAGTCCTCGGCGCGGGCGATCCGCAGGTCCTGTGTGCGCGCCGCCGCCACGATCGCCCGGGCCAGCGGATGCTCACTGGGCAGCTCGGCCGCCGCGGCCAAGCCCAGCAGCGCGTCCTCGTCGAGCCCGGAGTCCGGTGTCGGACGTACCGCCGTCACCTCCGGCGCCCCCTCCGTCAGCGTCCCGGTCTTGTCGAGCGCGGCCATGTCGATCTCCCCCAACCGCTCCATGGCCACCGCCGACTTGACCAGCACCCCGTGCCGGCCGGCGTTGGCGATGGCGGACAGCAGGGGCGGCATCGTCGCGAGGACGACCGCGCACGGCGAGGCGACGATCATGAAGGTCATCGCGCGGAGCAGGGCACCGGTGAGGTCGGCGCCGAAGGCGAGCGGCACGGCGAAGACGGCGAGCGTGGCGGCGACGATCGCGACGGCGTAGCGCTGCTCGATCCGCTCGATGAACAGCTGCGTCGGCGCCTTGGTGCGGGACGCCTCCTCGACCAGGGTCACGATGCGGGCGATGACGGAGTCGGCGGGGTCGCGCGCGACACGGACGCGCAGCGCGCCGGTGCCGTTGAGGGTGCCGGCGAAGACCTCGTCGCCGGGGCGCTTGACCACGGGGAGGGGTTCACCGGTGATGGTCGCCTGGTCGGCCTCGCCGACCCCGTCCAGCACCCGCCCGTCGGCGCCGATCCGCTCCCCCGGGCGGACCAACAGCACATCGCCGACGGCGAGTTCGGTGGCCGGGACGACGGTCTCCGCGCCCGCGTCGTCCAGTCGGGTCGCGGTCGTGGGTGCGAGGTCGAGCAGGCCGCGCACGGAGTCGGCGGTGCGGGCGGTGGCCAGGGCCTCCAGGGCGCCGGAGGTGGCGAAGATGACGATCAGCAGCGCCCCGTCGAGGACCTGGCCGATGGCGGCGGCACCGACGGCCGCGACGATCATCAGCAGGTCGACGTCGAGCGTCTTCTCCCGCAGCGCCCGCAGCCCTTCGAGCGCGGGCTCCCAGCCACCGGTGACATAGGCGACGGCGTACGACGGCCCGTACGCCCAGGCCGGGGCACCGGACAGGTCCAGGGCGAGGGCCACCAGGAACGCGGCCGTCGCGGCGAGCGCCCAGCGGGCCTCGGGGAGGGCGAGGACGCGGGTACGGCGATGGGGCGCGGTGCGGGTGGGGGCAGGGATGCGGGAGGGGGCAAGAGTCGCTGACACCCGGCCACCATACAGGAACACATGAAGACTCATTCATCTGTTCATGTGCGGTGGGTAAGATGCCCCGCATGGGTCATGGAGCCGTCACCAGCACCGCCGAGGAGCGCGTACGCCTCGACGCGGGCAATGTCGCGAAGGTCGCCACCACGCTCCAGGCCCTGTCGACGCCCTCCCGGCTGCTGATCCTGGCGCGTCTGCGCGAAGGGCCGCTGCCCGCGACGGAGTTGGCCGCCGAGGTGGGGATGGAGCAGTCGGCGTGCTCGCACCAGCTGAGGCTGCTGCGCAACCTCGGTCTGGTGGTCGGCGAGCGACGCGGCCGCTCGGTCGTCTACACGCTGCACGACCACCATGTCGCCGAACTCCTCGACCAGGCCGTCTATCACGTGGAGCACCTGCGCCTTGGCCTCAGTGACACCGCCGACTGAGACGGCTCCCGCACGCCGCATGTGGCCGCTCTACGCGGCCGGGTTCACCACCGCCTTCGGCGCGCACGGCATCGCCGCGAACCTGGGCGCCGACACCGACGACGCCGTCACCTCCCTGCTCGTCCTGGGCGGGCTGCTGGCCCTGTACGACGGTGCCGAGGTGCTGCTGAAGCCGGTGTTCGGCACGATCGCCGACCGGATCGGGGCGCGGCCGGTGCTGCTGGGCGGCCTGGTGGCGTTCGCCGTGGCGTCCGCGCTGTACGCCCTCGCCGACAGCCCGGGATGGCTGTGGGCCGCGCGGCTCGGTCAGGGCGCGGCGGCCTCCGCCTTCTCCCCCGCCGCGTCGGCGCTGGTGGCCCGGTTGAATCCGGCGGCCAAGCACGGGCGGGCGTTCGGGAGTTACGGCTTCTACAAGTCCGTCGGCTACACGCTGGGTCCGCTGCTCGGCGGGGTGCTGGTGTGGGCGGGCGGGCTGCGGCTGCTGTTCACGGTGCTGGCACTGCTGGGCGCGGCGGTGGCGGTGTGGGCGCTGGTCGCCGTACCCGACGTACCGCCGTTGCCCCGCGCCCGGCAGACGGTGGTGGACCTGGCGCGGCGGCTGGCCGACCCGGCGTTCCTGGTGCCGACGGCCGCGCTGGCCGGGGCGACCGCCGCGCTGTCGGTGGGCGTCGGGTTCCTGCCGGTGTCGGGGGCGGTGGCCGGGCTGGGGACGGTGGCGACCGGGGCGGCGGTGTCGGTGCTGGCCGCGTGTGCGGCGGTCGTCCAGCCGCGGGCGGGGCGGGCGTTGGACGCGGGGCGGATCACCGCGCGGGGCGGGCTGGCCGTCGGGCTGCTGCTCGCGGCGGCGGGGCTGGCCTGCGCGATGCTGCCGGGGCTCGTGGGCATTCTGCTCGCCGCCGCGCTGGTCGGCGCGGGCACCGGTCTGATCACCCCGCTGGGCTTCGCCTCGCTCGCCTCGTCGACCTCGCCGGAGCGGCTGGGGCAGACCATGGGCGCGGCCGAGCTGGGGCGTGAACTGGGCGACGCCGGCGGTCCGTTGCTGGTCGCGGGGGTGGCCGTGGTGGCGACGCTGACGTACGGGTACGCGGTGCTCGCGATGCTGCTGGCCGCTCTGGGGCTGGCGCTGGGGGTACGGCGGCGGGCGGCGACTCAGCGGACCGGGACGTCCTGAATTCCCGCTCCCGGCACCCCGCGTGGCCGGGCCGCCAGCAGCGCGATGTCGTCGTGCACGGACCCCGTCGCCGCGTGCGCCAGGATGCCGTCGAGGATCTCGTCGAGGCCGCCGCCGGGCGGCAGACGCAGGTCGGTCAGACGGCTGAGGGACGTGTCGATGTCCTCGTCGCGGCGTTCCACCAGGCCGTCGGTGTAGAGAAGCAGGGTGCCGCCGGGCTGACCGGGGCGGGTGACGGTCTCGTAGGCGCCCAGGCCGGTGCCGAGTGGCGGGCCGGCGGGGAGCGGGACCAGTTCCACATGGCCCTCGGCGCTGATCCGCAGCGGGGGCAGGTGGCCGGCGTTGGCGTAGCTGATGGTGTCGGTGGCCGGGTCGCCGAGGGCGAGCAGACAGGTGGCGACGCGGTCGAAGCCGGACGCCGCGATCATGCGGTCGGCGGCGTAGAGCATCTCGTGCAGCGGCAGGCCCGAGGAGGAGGCAAGGGCCCTGAGCATGGACCGGTAGTGGCTCATCGCGACGGCGGCCTCCACGCCGTGGCCCATCACATCGCCGATGACGAGCAGGTTCCGGCCCTGCGGGAGGGCCAGCGAGTCGTACCAGTCGCCGCCGACCACCGCGCTGTCGTCGGCGGGCAGATAGCGGGAGGCGGTCTCCAGGTCGGGGTGCGGGAGGGTCGGTTCGCTGAGCAGGGCCCGCTGGAGTTCCAGCGCCATGGTGTGCTCGCGGGCGTAGTGCCGGGCGCGTTCGAGGGCGCGGGAGGCGCGGCCGGCGAGTTCCTGGGCGACCACGCCGTCCTCCATGGTGAAGGCCGGCGAGGAGCCCGCCCGGACCATGGCGAGGACGCCCACGCTCCGGGAGTCGGTGGTCAGGGGCACGACCAGCCCGGAGTGGATGCCGGCGGCCCGGTACTCCGCCAGCCGGTCGGCGTACGGCCCGCGCAGCCCCGGCGGCCGTCTGCCGGGCACGCTCGTCAGCAAGGGACGGCCGCGTTCCAGGACGCGACGCACCGGGGACGTGGCGCCGTGCTCGTTGACCTCGTCGAGGACGGGCGGGCGGCCGAGCCGCTCGGCCAGCTCCGGGCTTCTGCTGACGGCGGCGCGCCGCAGCCGTACGACGCCGTGCGGCACGGGGTCGGCCGGGTCGTCCTCGACCACCAGGTCGACGGAGGCGCCGTCCGCGAGGTCGCGCACCACGAAGTCGACGAGTTCCCGGCAGGTCGTCTCCAGGTCGAGCGTGGTGCCGATGCGCAGGGCGGCCGTGTGCAGCATGGCCATCCGGCCGTGGGCCCGCTCCAGCTCGGTGACGTAGCGGCGCGGCTCGGTGACCTCCACGCCGACGGCCACCAGGCCGACGACCTCGCCCCGCTCGTCGTGGCGCCGGTGGTAGGTGCACTGCCACTCCCGGGGCGCGCTGTGGTCGCCGCTACCCATGGTGCCGGCGACGACGACGTCACGGGGGCGGCCGTCGCGCAGCACCGCCCACGGCACCTCGACGGGCCGCTCCACGCCGGGCATGACCTCGGTGAGGGTGCGGCCCAGGTGCTCGCTCACCGGGACGCCGTTGATCCGGGCCATGTGCGGGTTGACGTACACATAGCGCAGCCGGGTGTCGAGGACGGCGACGGCCGCCGACCCGCCCTCCACGATGTCCCGCAGCATCCGGTACTCCCGCCCCAGCTCCGGGTCCGCGCCCGCCAGCAGCGCCTCGACGTCCGCGGACAGCAGGGTCCGCGGGAGCGGGGGGTCCGTCCCCAAGGGCACCTCCCGTTCTCCGGGACAGGGGTTTCCATGATCGGGCCGGTGCGCACGGAGCGCATGTCGCGGGGCGCCTGCGGCGAGGTGTGCGACGGGGGCGCGGTGCCCGGTCCGGCTGAACCCGCACCCTGACGGGCGAACGGAGCGCCGTACCCGGATGGGCCTGCGTTCGGGGCGAAAGGGCCTGGTCAGGCTCGCCGCGCGGCGAGCGCGCGGCGCGGTGGGGGCCGCTTGATCGGTTTGCGGGGCACCTGACCCGTTCTCACCGTGGGCGCAAGGACTGTACTTCAAGCGCTTCGAAAGGATCTTCATGCGCGCCCTTGTCTCCCGCGGCCTTCTCGTGCCGCCCCTCGTCTGCGCCGCGCTCGTCTTCGGCCAGGCCGGCACCGCTGCCGCCGTAGGCGACGTGGGCCGGGATCTGCCGGGCCTCAGCATCGCCGAGTCCGCCGCGCGGGCCGACTCCGCCACGGAACCACTGCTGGACTCGCTGGACTCGCTGACGGCGGAGGGCACGAGGCTCGACCCGGCCGCGGCCACCTCGTACGCGGAGGAGCTCCGCACCTGGAGCACCACCGTCCAGGAGCGGCTGCGGGCCCTGGACACCCCCGCGGACCGAGCGGTGCCGGCCCGGGCCGCGGACCCCGTGGACGACCTCGTCGCCCAGGTCCAGTCCACGGTCAACGGCCTGCTCAGCTCACTGACCTCGCTGGACCTCGGCGGAGTGCTGGGCGCGGTGACGGGGCTGCTGTCGCCGGTGCTCGACCTCATCACGGGCCTGCTCGGCGGAGCGGTACCGGCGGTGCCCGCACCTCCGCTGACGTGATCAGCCGCTGACCGTCCGGTCGGGGCGGGCCGCGTCGCCGTAGGCCGGCGACGGACGCCCGTGGAGTTAGGCGACGAGCGAAGGTAAGTGGATCGACTTGCCATCCGGATGGCGGTGGGTTACGTTTCCGGAGGTGAGTCCATCGACTTACCTTCCCTCTCGGCAAGGAACAGGCACATGAATCGCCTTTCGGGCAAGCGCGCCCTCATCACCGGCGGCACGAGCGGGATCGGTCTGGAGACCGCGCAGCGATTCGTCGCGGAAGGGGCTCAGGTGCTGGTCACGGGGGTCACCCCGGCCAGCATCGAGAAGGCGCGCCAGATCCTCGGGGACGAGGTGCCGGTGGTGCAGGCCGACGCACGCGATCTCGACGCGCAGCGAGCCCTGGCGGAGCGGGTGCGTGAGCACTTCGGGAAGCTGGACGTGGCGTTCCTGAACGCCGGCGTCTCGGACTGGCGGCCCTTCGAGGACCACACGGAGGACAGCTACGACCGGCTCTTCGACATCAACGTCAAGAGCGTCTTCTTCCTCACCCAGGCCCTCGTGCCCCTGCTCACCAACCCGTCCTCGGTCATTCTCAACGCGTCCAACAGCGCGCACGGCGGCTACGCGCACTCGAACGCCTACGCCGCGACCAAGGCGGCCGTCGGCTCCCTCATGCGGTCGTGGAACGCGGACCTGCTCACCTCGCACGGCATCCGGTTCAACGCGATCAGCCCCGGCCCGGTGGACACCCCGCTGTACCGCAAGCTGGGAATCGAGGATCCCGAGCAGCAGGCGGCGGTTCTGGAGGCGATCAGCTCCGGCATCCCGCTGGGTCGCATGGGCAAGCCCGAGGAGATCACGGAGGCCGTCGTGTACCTGGCTTCCGATGCCTCCGCGTTCACGGTGGGCCAGGACCTTATCCTGGACGGCGGCCAGACCATCTTCTGACATGTGAGGATGCGGCCGCGAGACGGGAAAAGGGGCGTGGCCATGACGGCGGTGGACCGTGACCGAGCGGAAACCGATGACGGTACGTGCCGGCCCGGTTATCACGCGCAGATCAAAGCGGAGAACCGTGCGCGCATCATCCGCGCCGCCCGTGACCTCTTCCTCGCCCAGGGATACGACAAGACCTCTCTGGCTCAGATCGCCAGGGAGGCCCGCGTCTCCACCGGCACCCTGTTCAAGCGGTACCCGTCCAAGGCCGCGCTGTTCGCAGCCGTCACCTCCGAGCAGTGGCAGTTGGATGTCCAGTACGTCGAACCTCCCCCGCCCGGCGATCCCGAGTACGGCCTGACCCACATCGGCCGCGACTACGCCTGCCTGGTCTCGCGGCCCGGTACGGCGGCGCTGTGCCGCCTCGTCATCACCGAACTTCCGCAGATGCCGGAACTCGCCGACATCGTCGGCACCGGCTTCGCCATCGACCGCGGACCCTTCTTCGACCGGCTCCGCACCTACCTGGAGGCCGAGGAGGAGGCCGGCACCCTCGCCTTCCCTTCGACCGACGGACGGGTGCAGTCGGCATCCGCGGTGGCCGAACAGTTCCTCGGCATGATCTGCGGCCAGCTCCTGTGGCCCCAACTCGTACGGACCGACTTCGTCCCGCCCGTCGACCCCGTCGACAGCACGGTCGTGGACGAAGCCGTCGCCCTCATGCTCACCCGCTACCGCGCCGGGTCCTGAATCCCGCAGAGCCCGGCGAAAAGTCCGGCGAAGGCGTGCGGGGAGGGTGCCGCGGATCGGCCTGCCCGATGCGGCGCGGCGGACGAGCAGTCGATCGCGATACCGGCGCCGTGTCGTCCTTATCTGTCGAGAGCCCGCCGGATGAACTCCTCGCGGGTCGCGTTGGAGGCGCGTGACACGGCCGCCTGATCCACCGACATGTCGAACCCGTGGAAGGCTCCGCCCCACATGTGGAGGTCGACGCTCACGCCCGCCTCGGACAGGCGGCCGGCGTAGAGCAGGATCGCGTCACGGAACCCCTCCGCCGAGCCGGTGTCGATGTAGGTGCGCGGCAGCCGGCTGAGGTCCTCGGCACGGGCCGGCGCGGCGTACTGCGACACGTCCGGGCCGCCGCGCCGCTCGCCCAGCACGGAGGTCCACGCGTACAGGTTGCTGTGGCGGTCCCATACGCCTTCGCGGTCCACCATGCGACTGCTGTGCGTCGCGAGGCGGTCGTCGAGCATGGGGCAGATCAGAACCTGGTGGCTGAGCTTGGGGAAGGCGCGGTCGCGGGCGAGCAGCGCGGTCCCCGCCGCGAGACCGCCGCCGCCACTGACTCCGGCGATCAGGAGCCGCTCGGGGTCGACGCCGAGTTCGGCCGCGTTCTTCGCCGTCCACACCAGCCCCGCGTAACAGTCCTCGACCGGCGCGGGATCGGGGTGATCCGGCGCCAGCCGGTACTCGACCGACACGACGACCGCACGCCCCTCGATCACATGCGGGAGGAGATGCCCCACGTGGTCCCGGCGACCGCCCATGATCATCCCGCCTCCATGGAGGCTGAGGATGCCTCCCTTGGGGCCTCGGTCTCCCTCGACGGGGCTGAGAATCAACACAGTGATGTCCGGCGCGCCTGCCGGCCCGGGTACCTGGCGCTCCTCCACCCGAACTCGGCCACCCGCCGTCAGAGCCTCCGAATCCAACCCGGGGGAACCCGCGGCGATCGCGCGTCGGATCTCCGGCAGGGTCTCGTCCGACAGGGCCGGGAAGAAGGCTCCCCGTGCCTCCTCGACGGGCGCGAGCTCCGGGTCCAACGGGGGCCGGGTGGTCAGGGCACCGAAGGGGTCTGCCGCTGTCCGGTCTGTCATCTCGTCTCTCCTTCGGGAACGGCGGGGATCGGCGGCGCTCGTCCACCGGGCCGAGATCCCACCGATGTCAGTCGTCGAGGACGACGACGTGCTTGCCCGGTGTGGTGCCGGACTCGAGGTCGGCCTGGGCGTCCCGGACCCGTTCCAGACCGTGGTAGACCTTCGCGACCGGGACATTGAGGCGTCCTTCCGCGATGGCCTGGAGCTGATGGGCCAGGACGTCGGCCGGGAGATCGGCGGCGGCACCGTCGTAGGAGGTCAGGCGCACTCCGCCCGGGATCATGAACGGGCTGAAGTCGGGGATCGTCCACTGGCCCGCCAGGGCTCCGGTGAAGCAGACCGTGCCGTGGCGACGGACGGTGCGCAGGGTGTCGGCGAGGACCGAGCAGCCGATCAGCTCCAGTGCGGCGTCGACACCGTCCGGCATCAGCTCCCGCACCTGGTCGGCGAGCGTGCCGTTGTCGACCAGGGGATGGTCGACGCCCGCCGCCCTCAGTTCCCCGGCCCGGTCGAGGCTGCGGGTGGTGGAGATGACGGTGGCTCCGAGGTCCTTCGCGATCGCCGCCGCGCTCAGCCCGACGGTGGAGGTGCCGCCGCGGATGAGCAGCGTCTGCCCGGCCTTGAGGTCCAGCCCGCGGGACAGAGACCCGTAGGCCGTCTGGAACATCTCCGGCAGTGCGCCGACCACGTCCCACGGCAGGGTGGTCTCGAAGGGGATGACCTGTGCCGCGGGGACGGTGACGTACTGGGCGTAGGCACCGTCGTAGGAACGGCCCATGCCGCCCATCATGGTGGCCACCTGCTGCCCCGGCCGCAGGCCGCTGTCCTCGTCGGCCTCATCGACCAGGCCGACTCCCTCGATGCCGGGGATGCGCGGGTAGGTGACCTCGGCGTCCGACTCTCCCTTGCGGGTGGTGACCTCGGATTCGTTGACGCCGAACGCCTTCACCTTGATCCGCACCCAGCCGGGCTTGCGGACGGGCACCGGCACGTCCTTGACCTGAAGGGCGTCCAGGCCGCCGGGCCGGGTGACGACGACGGCCCGCATCGTCGCCGGTACGGCGTCACCGGCTGCTGTCGGTCGGCTCATGTCGTACTCCTTAGCTCTGCTCGTTCTGCGTGCCGGGCCGTCAGGGGCGGTCGATGCCGTCCCACAGGGCGAGGGCTTGCTGGTAGTGGGCGGTGCCCTCGAAGGGAGAGTCGCCCACGGTTTCCGAGGTGGGCTGGTCCGTGACGGCGGGCCACAGGCGGGCGTGCTCGCCGGTGGCGAAGTCGAGGACGATGTCGCGGATACGGGTGTCACGCTCGGCCTGCTCGGCGCTGCGGCCCGGCCGTTCCTGGCCGACCAGGGCGTACATCTCGGTGCCGTGCACGGCGGGCGCGCCCTCGGCGGGGCCGATCACCAGGAGGTGGGCGTTGCCGCCGGCGGCTGCGTGGGCCAGGGCGCCGCGGGCGGCGGGGAGCGCGAAGAGGTAGTCCGCCATGACCGCGGCGCGGACCTCGGCCGGGGTACGGCCGCCCTGGTCGTAGGCGTCGACGATCTTCTGCGCGCGGGAGCGGGAGATACGCCACCCCGCGACCTCGTCGACGACACGGTCGACGGTGCCCGGGTCGAAGCGGTCGAGGTCGTTCGCCACCCACCAGCCCATGTCGTCACTGGCCATGCTCAGCAGGATGTCGACGTCGCGGTGCGCGCCCGAGGCGAGGGCCTCCATGGGGTGGGCGTGCACCACCGCGCCGGGCTGCCCGATGTCCAGGACGACGCCGGTGGCCTTGTTGTCCACCCCGCCGCGGACTCCGAGGTCCGTCGGGAGGACCTTGCGCAGGGCGTCCCGCAGGGAGAGCGGGTCGAGGTCGAGCAGCTTCTCCGGGTTGTCCGCGACGCCGAGTTCGGTGACGAACAGGTGCGCGAGTTCCTCTGCCCACCAGGCCGGGACGGCGCGGGCGGGCCCGCCGGAGAACCCGGCCAGCCGCCGGTACAGGCCATCGGCGGAGGAGGCGCCGAGCAGCCCGAAGGTGGAATAGGCGCCGCCGCTGTGGCCGTAGACGGTGACGTTGCCGGGGTCTCCGCCGAAGTGGGCGATGTTCCGCTGGATCCAGGTGAGCGCGGCGATGATGTCCTGGAGGAAGAGGTTGCTGGCCTCGGCGAGCTTCCCGCCGTACTGCGAGAGCGAGAGCGGGCCCAGGGCGCCGAGCCGGTAGTTGAGCGACACGCCGACCACGCGCCCCGTCGCGGCGAGACCGGCGGCGTTCGAGGTGATCTGCGTGTTCGCGCCGTACTCGAATCCGCCGCCGTGGATGTACACGGTCACCGGCAGCGCCTTGCCGACGGGCCGCTCGGGGGCCCACACGTTCAGGTTCAGGCAGTCCTCCCCCATCCCGCTGTCCGCTTCGAGCCAGTCGCCGCTGTCGGGCTGGATGGAGACCACGCCCTTGCGGTCGTAGGGGAGGCTCGGATCGAAGTCCGCGACCACGGGGCGGCGGTACCGCTCGGCGGTGGCGTACGGGATCCCCCACCAGGACCGCACCCCCGGTGCGGTCGGAGCCTTGGGAGCGGAGGCGGTCATGACATGTCCTTCCAGTGCGATGCGGGTGCTTCGCGCGGTGAGTCGGCGGCTGGTCGCTCGCGGTGACGGCTCCCATCGTTTCCCGGGATCCGAGAGAACGCCTGGCGGGCAGCGGTCACCTGATGGTCGCCAGGTGACACTTACCTCCTCGGCCTGGGGCCGCCGTCAGCGAGCCCGGGCGGACGGACCCAGGACCGCTGGCCGCCCGAACGACGGAAACACGGCCTCTTCTGCCTGCCCGCTCGGTCCGGCGTGTCGTTCGTCGACCATCACGTGTCCGCAGCCCAGCGCCCTTCCCGCCGACGTCGACGGAAGGATGGGACGTGCCGCCGCGCCCGTCGGGTCGAGCCGACGCCTGGACCTGAGTACCGGCATCGATGTCAGTGCTCCGTGCGAGGCTCGTCGTGTCAGGCCACCTACGCACCGTCCGCCCGCGACCCGAGAGACCGATGGAACCGACCGAAGCGACCCTGCCGCTCTTCGGCGAGGAGCCCGCCCGGCCCCTCGCCGACCGCCTGCGCCCCACTCGGCTGGAGGAGGTCGTCGGGCAGGACCACCTCCTGGCCCCGGACGCCCCGCTGGGCCGCATGGTCGCCCGGCAGCGCCTCAGCTCCGCCGTCCTGTGGGGCCCGCCCGGCGTCGGGAAGACGACCATCGCCCGGCTCCTCGCGGACGCCGGTGACCTGGCCTTCGAACCGGTGTCGGCCACCTTCTCCGGCGTGGCAGAGCTGCGCAAGGTCTTCGCCGCCGCCCGCAGCCGCCGCGGCATCGGCCAGGGCACCCTGCTGTTCGTCGACGAGATCCACCGCTTCAACCGCGCCCAGCAGGACAGCTTCCTCCCCTACGTCGAGGACGGCACGATCACCCTGATCGGCGCCACCACGGAGAACCCGAGCTTCGAACTCAACGGCGCCCTCCTGTCCCGCACCCAGGTCCTCGTCCTCAAACGCCTCGACGAAGCCGCACTGTCCACGCTCCTCGATCGCGCCGAACAGCTCACCGGCCACCATCTGTGCCTGGACGACGACGCCCGCCGCGCCCTGATCGCCATGGCGGACGGCGACGGCCGCTACCTGCTCAACATGACCGAACAGCTCCAGGCCCTCCCGGACAGCGAGACCCTCCTGGACACCGCCGGGCTCGCCCATCACATCCAGCAGCGGGCCCCGCTGTACGACAAGGCGCAGGAGGGCCACTACAACCTCATCTCCGCGCTGCACAAGTCGATGCGCGGCTCCGATCCGGACGCGGCCCTGTACTGGCTCGCCCGCATGCTCGACGGCGGCGAGGACCCGCTGTTCGTGGCCCGCCGTCTGGTCCGCTTCGCCAACGAGGACATCGGCATGGCCGACCCGCACGCCGTCCAGCAGACACTCGCCGCCTGGGACGTGTACGAGCGACTCGGCTCCCCCGAGGGCGAGTTGGCGATCGCCCAGGCCGTCGTCTACCTCGCCACCGCCCCCAAGTCCGTCGCCGTCCACCGCGCCTTCAACGCCGCACACGGGTCGGCCCGCCGGACCGGTTCGCTCATGCCGCCCGCCCATATCCTCAACGCCCCGACCCGGCTGATGAAGAACCTCGGCTACGGCAAGGACTACCAGTACGACCCGGACACGGCCGACGGCTTCTCCGGTGCCGACTACTTCCCCGACGACATGAACCGCGAGACGTACTACCAGCCCACCCGCAACGGCTACGAAGCGCAGATCAGCGAGCGCCTGCGCCACTGGGCCGCTCTGCGCGCCCGCCGCAAACGCGACTGACCGGCCGCCCGGCGTCCACGAAGACCTGTAAAGGTCGGCGCACACCGAACAGTGGCTCCCTCAGCCCACCTGCACGGCGAACGCCTCATAAGCCCGTTCGTCGAAGAGCACGAACCGAACCTCCGCCACCGCCGTTTCCGTGGCCAGGACCGTCTCCACCGCGATCCGGGCGGCATCCTCCATCGGCCACCCGTAG
>JABFXD010000561.1 GCA_013361925.1 Streptomyces sp.
CGGTGCTCTACGACGCGGGACTGCTCAGCAGAACGCGCAGCGGAAGAGTCGTAAGGTACGGACGGACGGCACTTGGAAACGACCTGTGCCGTTAGATACCCAAGGGGCGCGGGGAACTGCGCGAGCAACCCCCACCGCCCCGCGGACGACTACGCACCCAAGGCGGCCAGCGAAGGCACCCGAGCCTCGTCATACCGCTCCAGCAGAACCCGGGCCACCTCAGGCGACGCCCCGAGCACATCCCCCAGCACATCCGCCTCCACCGAGCCCCGTGCGATCCGGTCGGGCAGAAACCCCGGCGCGAGGACATACGGCGCAACAGCGACCCGGGCACAGCCCAGGTCCCTCAACTCCCTTACCGCATCCTCCGTACGGGGCAGCGCGGCGGAGGCGAACGCAGGCCGCACGGCGCACCAACCGGTGTGCCGCCACTCCCGCGCGATTTCTGCGATCACTGCGATCGCCTCCGGGTCCGTGGACCCCGCCGAGGCCAGCACGACCCCGGTCGAGGACTTGTCGGCGGGCGTCAACCCCGCCTCGTACAACCGTCGTTCGAGCGCGGACAGCAGCAGCGGCGACGGGCCGAGCACCTCGGCCTGCCGGATCCGCAGCTGCGGCGGCGCGTCCCGCAGCACTGCCGGGATGTCCGCCTTGGCGTGGAACGCACGGGTCAGCAGCAGCGGGAGGGCCACCACGTCACGCACGCCCTGCGCCGCCAGCGACTCCAACACCCCCTGGACGGAGGGGAGGTTGAAGTCCAGGAAGCCCGTCTCCACCCGTACGTCCGGGCGCGTCGCGCGCACCCGGCGGACGAGGGCGTGCACCGTCGCGGCGTGCCGCGGATCGCGGCTGCCGTGGGCGATGACGAGAAGAACGGGCTTCCTCGGCAAGAAACTTACCCCTTCACCAGCAGGCCGCGGCTGCGCAGCACCCGCCGCTCCAGCGGACTGAAGATCAGCAGGTCGACGGCGATGCCGACGAACAGGATCAGGAAGATCGCCTCGAAGATCATCGGCATGGAGCTGGCGTTGCGGCCGTTCTCCAGGAGCGCGCCGAGACCGATGCCCAGGTCGGGCGAGGAGGCGATGATCTCCGCCGCCATCAGCGAGCGCCAGGAGAACGCCCAGCCCTGCTTCAGACCGGCGAGATAGCCGGGCAGCGCGGCCGGCAGCACGATGTGCAGGGCACCCCGCCAGCCGGTCGCGCCCATCGTGCGGCCCGCCCGCAGGAACAGCGGCGGCACCTGGTCGATGCCGGAGACGAGACCGTTGGCGATGGACGGGACCGCGCCGAGCAGGATGACCGCGTACATCATCGAGTTGTTGAGCCCCAGCCACAGCACGGCCGGCGGCACCCACGCCACCGACGGCAGCGACTGGAGACCGGACAGGACCGGGCCGATGGCGGCCCGGATGAACTTCACCCGGGCGACGACCAGCCCCAGCGGGGTGCCGATCGCCAGGGCCAGCAGGAAGCCGAGCAGACCGCGCTCGACGCTGGTCCAGATGTAGCCGAGGAGCTTGCCCTCCAGCCAGGCGTCCTTGAACTCGGCGGCCACGTCGCCGGGGGAGGGCAGCTTGGTCGGGTCGGTGACGATGTCGAAGGAGATCAGCGCCTGCCAGATCACCAGCACCACGGCCGTCGCGATGAGCGGCGGGAGGATCTTGGTGCGGGCGGTCACGGAGAACGGCGTCCGTGCGGTGGCCGAGGTCTCCAGGGCGTCCAGACCGGCCTCCAGACCGGCGGACCGGTCCCGTGTCCCGTCCGTCGGGGCCGTCTTCGTGTCACTGCTGGCCATGGCGGCGGATCTCCCCACGCAGTTCATCGGTGATCTCAAGGGACAGTTCGGCCACGGGCGCGTCCTCGATACGGCGCGGCTGCGGGATGTCCACCGTCCACTCGCGCGCGATCCGGCCGGGCCGGGACGAGAGCAGGATGACCCGCTGGGCCAGCCTGACCGCCTCGCGCACGTTGTGCGTGACGAACAGGACGGACAGCCCCGTCTCCGCCCAGATCCGGGTCAGTTCGTCGTGCAGCACGTCACGCGTGATCGCGTCGAGCGCCGCGAACGGCTCGTCCATGAGCAGCAGCCGGCTCTCCTGGGCCAGCGCCCGGGCGAGCGCCACACGCTGGCGCATACCGCCGGACAGCTCGTGCACCCGCTTGCCGTACGAGCCCTTCAGCCGGACCAGTTCCAGCAGTTCCTCGGCGCGGTCGCGCCGGTCGTTCTTCGCGACTCCGCCCAGTTTCAGGGCGAGTTCGATGTTCTTGCCCGCGGTCAGCCACGGGAACAGGGCGTGCTCCTGGAACATCAGAGCGGGGCGCCCGTCGGTCCTGATGCTGCCGGCGCTCGGGTCGTCGAGACCCGCGACCAGGTTGAGCAGCGTGGACTTGCCACAGCCCGAGGCCCCCAGGAGGGTGACGAACTCGCCCGGCGCGACATCGAGGGTGATGTCGTCGAGGACGAGCTGCTGCCCGGCGGGCCCGCCGAAGGACTTCGAGACGTGCTCGATGCGGGCGGCGTACTCGACTGACTCGGCCTGTTCGGCCTTGGCAACCGCGGTGGCCATGGTCGTCACCTCCTGGAGACTCTCGGGATCAGGGCTTACTTGACGCCGAGTCCGGCGTCGTCGACCGTGCTCTCGCCGTCGGCCTTCAGGACCTTGTTCAGGAGCGTCAGGTCATAGATGCCGTCCAGCAGCGGGTCCTCCAGCAGACCGGCCTTGACCGCGTGCTCCGCCTCGGTGTTGAGGGTGGAGGCCAGCGGGTCGTTGGTGAACTGGATGGACTTCCAGGCCGGGTCCAGGACGTCGGTCGGCAGCGCCTTGCCGGAGTCGGCCTCCAGCTGCTTGTTCGCCGCGGCCTTCGCCTCGTCCGGGTTGGCGTTGATCCACTTGTTGGTCTCGACGGAGGCCTTCAGGACCGCCTCGACGGCCTTCGGGTGCTCCTTGAGGAACTTCTGCGACACGATGATGTTCGTGATCACGAACTTCTTGTCCGGCCACAGGTCGGCCTCGTCGAGCAGCACCTTGCCGCCCTCGGCGACCAGCTTCGACGCGGTCGGCTCCGGCACCCAGGCGCCGTCGATGGAACCGGACTTGTAGGCGTCCGGGGTCACCTTGTTGTCGGTGCGGACGACCGACACGTCACCGGCGCCGCTCTCGGCGTCGACCTTCCAGCCCTGCTCCGAGATCCAGTTGAGGAACGCCACGTCCTGCGTGTTGCCCAGCTGCGGGGTGGCGATCTTCTTGCCCTTGACGTCCTTCAGGGACTTGATCTTCTTCGGGTTGACGACGAGCTTGACCCCGCCGGACGCCGAACCGCCGATGATGCGCAGGTTGGTGCCCTTGGACTTGGTGTAGCCGTTGATCGCCGGGGAGGGGCCGATCCAACCGATGTCGATGGAACCGGAGTTGAGCGCCTCGATCTCGGACGGACCGGCGTTGAAGGTCGCGTACGAGGCCTTCGTGGCACCGAGCTCCTTCTGGAAGAAGCCCTTCTGGTTGGCGACCAGCGCGGTGGCGTGGGTGAGATTGCCGAAGTAGCCGATCTTGACGGAGTCCAGTCCGTCGATCTTCTTCGCCCCGGCGGCCACCTTGGCGGTGCCGTCGTCCTTGGCGTCGGACCCGTAGCCGCAGGCGGCGAGGGTGAGGAGAGGCAGCGCGGCGATGACCGCGAGGGTGCGGCGAAGAGCAGATGGAGCAGGCACGGGAGGTGTTCCTCTCGGAGGCCCGGCGGTCACGGTCTCTCAGGTCGTGGCCGGGAGGTCGGCAGGTTTGCGTCTACGGCTGTGGGGGGACGGGGCGCGCAAGCGGTGCGCGTACGTCAACGCACACATCGCGCCACTCCGCCCTGCCCGCTGCCGAGCGCGCCGCTGCCTACGCGGCCGCCCTCCTTCGCGAACGTGGAGTAGTAGTCGGTGGAGTTCATGTCAGAAGTCCCACCCGTCGTCCTCGGCCGCGTCCTTGACGGGCTCGGGGGACGCGAAGGACTCGCCGACCATGCCCGCGGTGAGCGTGGTGCCGTCGTTCGGGTCGATCAGGATGAACGAGCCGGTGCGACGGGAGTCGGCGTAGGAGTCCACCGGCAGCGGTTCCGCGGTGCGGATCTTCAC
>JABFXD010000003.1 GCA_013361925.1 Streptomyces sp.
GGGTCCTGCGGGCCGTCCTGCGGTGGACCGCCGCCGTCGTGGTCTTCGCCGCGGCCGGGGCCGGGACGGCGTACGGGATCACGCGGATGGAGCGGACGGACGTACCCGGACTCGCGACCGAGACGGACGGACGCTGGGAGTATCCGCCGATCGTGCAGCCGCCCCTGCCCTCCGGCAGCCCGCGGCCCTTCGACAGGGCGAACTCGTCCAACTCCCACTACGCCGACCTGCGCGCACTGCTCCTGCACGCGCCCGAGGGCGCCAAGGCCGACAAGGCGCTCGACGGCGAGGACGGCTGGCTGGCGAGGAAGGACTTCCTCGCGGTCTACGAGGACAAGGACGACCGGGACGCCATCGGCCAGCTCCTGACCGACCAGGGTCTGCGGCACGTCGCCGCCCGGGGCTGGACCACGGCCGACGGCACGCACACCCGGATCTACCTGCTGCAGTTCGACACCGCGAGGGTCGTCGACTCCCTCCAGGAGAACAGCTTCACCGGCTACGACGCCCCCCAGTTCGCCCTGAAGGGCGCCTCCGAGGTGCACATCGACGAGGCGTTCCCGGAGAAGGCCGAGGTGGAGAACGTACGGCACTACGCGTACGGCGAGGCCAAGCCGTACGGGGCGGAGCAGGTGCGGGAGGCGTATCTGGTCTCCGGCGACGTCCTCGGCCTGGTCGTGCAGTCGAGGAAGGGCGCGGCTGAGGCCGTACCGTTCCAGCAGACGGTGGTGCTGCAGAGCCAGCTGCTGGGCTGACGCCGTTGAGGTGTACCTCGCAGAGAAGGGCGGGCCCCGGCCGACTAAGCTGGGGCCCGGCTCTAGTACCGCCCGTTACCGCTCAGCAAGGAGCACCCCGTGCTTGAGGCATTCTTCGAAGCCCTGCTCGTCCTGGTCTGCGTCGGCGTCCTCGCCTTCGCCGGGCTGACGGTGAAGAAGCTGTACCAGGGCCAGCGCTGACCCGACGCTAGGAACTGTAGAAGCTCATGATCGAGATCCCGTCCGACCTCCACAAGGACCTCGTCCCCCTCGTCTTCCTGCTCGGCAACTGGGCGGGCGCGGGTGTGCACGACTTCCCCGGCTCCGAGAAGTGCAACTTCGGGCAGGAGGTCACCTTCTCCCACGACGGCCGTGACTTCCTGGAGTACCAGTCCCACACCTGGGTCCTGGACAACGACGGGAACAAGGTCCGTCCGCTGGAGTCCGAGCACGGCTTCTGGCGCGTCGACGCCGACCGCAAGGTCGAGGTGACGATGGTCCGCGACGACGGCGTCGTCGAGATCTGGTACGGCGAGCTGGCCAAGCAGAAGCCGCAGATCGACATCGTCACGGACGCGGTCGCCCGTACGGCCGCCTCCGGCCCGTACAGCGGCGGCAAGCGGCTGTACGGCTACGTCAACAGCGACCTGATGTGGGTCGGCGAGAAGCAGACCCCCGAGGTCGAGCTGCGCCCCTACATGTCCGCGCACCTGAAGAAGGTCGTCACCCCGGAGGACGTCGAGCGCTGGGCCAAGGCCCTCCCCGATGACATGCCTGACGACGGCATCGCCTTCTTCAAGTAGGCCTTCGCTCAAGTAGTCATACACTCGTCGGTGTGGTGAGCACCGACTGGAAGAGCGACCTCAGGCAGCGCGGCTACCGGCTGACGCCGCAGCGGCAACTCGTGCTCGAAGCCGTGGACACCCTTGAGCACGCGACCCCCGACGACATCCTCACGGAAGTGAAGAAGACCGCGTCGGGGGTCAACATCTCCACCGTCTACCGGACGCTGGAGCTCCTGGAGGAGCTGGGTCTGGTCAGCCATGCCCATCTCGGGCACGGCGCGCCGACGTACCATCTCGCCGACCGCCACCACCACATCCACCTGGTCTGCCGCGACTGCCAGAACGTCATCGAGGCCGACATCCAGGTGGCGGCGGAGTTCACCGCGAAGCTGCGCTCGACCTTCGGTTTCGAGACGGACATGAAGCACTTCGCGATCTTCGGCCGCTGCAAGGACTGTTCCCTGAAGGCTTCAACTACCGAGTCGTAGGCTTAGGCGTATGAAGAGCCCTCTGCTGTCCCTGCCCGGCGCCGTCCCCGGCGAAGGCGTGGACGAAGACGTCGCCGCCCACTACGGCGACCTGTTCCGCGAGCAGCGCGCCCTCGCCGAGGGCACCGGATTCGTCGACCTCTCGCACCGCGGGGTCATCGCCGTCACCGGCGACGACCGGCTCAGCTGGCTGCATCTGCTGCTCACGCAGCATGTCGCCGAGCTGCCCGTCGGCGAGGCCACCGAAGCGCTGGTGCTGTCCGCCAACGGGCACATCGAGCACGCGCTGTACCTGGTGGACGACGGTGCGACGGTCTGGATCCACGTGGAACCGGGCACCCAGGAGGCGCTGATCGCCTACCTGGAGTCCATGAAGTTCTTCTACCGCGTCGAGGTCGCCGACCGCACCGCCGACATCGCGGTGGTCCACCTCCCGGCGGGCTCCATCGCCGAGGTGCCCGAGGGCGTCGTGGTCCGCGAGACGGCGTACGGCCGCGACCTGTTCCTCCCCCGCGAGGACCTGGAGTCGTACGCGGCGAAGACGGGCCCGGCCGCCGGTCTCCTCGCCTACGAGGCCCTCCGCGTCGAGCAGCACCGCCCCCGCCTCGGCTTCGAGACCGACCACCGCACCATCCCGCACGAGCTGGGCTGGATCGGCACCGCGGTCCACCTCCAGAAGGGCTGCTACCGCGGCCAGGAGACGGTGGCCCGCGTCCAGAACCTGGGCAAGCCCCCGCGCCGCCTGGTCTTCCTCCACCTGGACGGCAGCGAGGTCCACCTCCCGCCCGCCGGCACGGACCTCCGCCTCGCCGCCGACGGCCCCGACGGCCGCAAGATCGGTTTCATCACGACGTCGGTACGGCACCATGAGCTGGGGCCGGTGGCGTTGGCGCTGGTGAAGCGGAACGTGGCCGTGGACGCGCCGTTGGTGGCGGGGGAGACGGCGGCGGCGCAGGAAGTGGTCGTCGAGCCTTAGACCGCTGGACCGACAGGTCCTAGATCTCCAGCAGGACGGTGAACGGGCCGTCGTTCGTCAGGGACACCCGCATCTGGGCGCCGAACCGGCCCGTCGCCACCGTCGCGCCCAGGGCGCGGAGCTGGGCGACGACCTCCTCGACGAGGGGCTCGGCGATGTCGCCGGGGGCGGCGGCGTTCCAGGTGGGGCGGCGGCCCTTGCGGGCGTCCCCGTACAGGGTGAACTGGCTGATGACCAGCAGGGGGGCGTCGATGTCGCTGCACGACCGCTCGTCGTGCAGCATCCGGATCGACCAGAGTTTGCGGGCGAGTTGGGCCGCCTTCTCCTTGGTGTCCTCGTGTGTCACCCCGACGAGGACACAGAGCCCCTCGCCGCTGATCTCCCCGACCGTCTCACCGTCGACCACGACGCTCGCGCCGTCGACCCTCTGCACCACTGCACGCATGGCCCCATGATGCCGTGCGGCCGGCACGGCATTCGTAGGGGGCCGTACGTGGCTTCTCAATGATCCTTAACCCCCCATCTGGGCCGTTCGGGGGCACTCGGTCACATAGCGGCCACTTGGGGTGGCACGATGCTCACACACGCCGGTCGAGGGGACGGTAGAGGCACATGAGCACACCGAGTACCGAGCAGCCACCCGGGTCCGCGGTCAGACCACCCGCGCAGCGGCTGCCCGTGGACCCGCCGGAGCCCGACCTGACCGTTCTGAACCTGCCCGAGCTGCGCACGCTGCGCCGGGACGCCCAGCGTGACGAGGCGGACCTCAGCTATGTGCGGCGTCTGCTCCAGGGCCGTATCGACATCCTGCGCGCGGAGCTGGCCCGGCGTTCCCCGGCGGGCGAGGGCTCGGTGGTGGAGCGGCTCTCGGAGATCCTCACGGACGCCCCGGCCCGGCAGCGCTCCTCCGCCCGCCACGTCACGCTGGGCACCCCGCACAACGAGGAGTACCGCCGCCTCGCCTCCGACATGCTCGCCGAGGTCGAGCTCTCCGACCTCGCCGCCCGCACGGACGCCGAGCTGAACGACGCGATGGGCCGCCTCGTCCGCTACGAACAGCAGGTCTCCCGCCGCCGACAGCACCTCCAGCGCACGACGGACGAGTGCAG
>JABFXD010000582.1 GCA_013361925.1 Streptomyces sp.
CGACGCCCTGGAGATGCAGTACCGCCAGGTCAAGGTCCGCAAGGACCCGAACTGCGCGGTCTGCGGCGAGAACCCGACCGTCACCGAGCTCATCGACTACGAGGCCTTCTGCGGCGTCGTCTCCGAGGAGGCCCAGGAGGCGGCCGCCGGCGCGACGATCACTCCCAAGCAGCTCAAGGAGTGGATCGACGACGGCGAGAACATCGAGATCATCGACGTCCGTGAGATCAACGAGTACGAGATCGTCTCGATCCCCGGCGCCAAGCTGATCCCGAAGAACGAGTTCCTCATGGGCACCGCCCTGGAGGGCCTCCCGCAGGACAAGAAGATCGTCCTGCACTGCAAGACGGGCGTCCGCAGCGCGGAGGTCCTCGCCGTGCTCAAGTCCGCGGGCTTCGCGGACGCCGTGCACGTCGGCGGCGGTGTGATCGGCTGGGTCAACCAGGTCGAGCCGCACAAGCCGGTCTACTGACCGAAGGTCTGCCGTACGGCGGGGGCCGCGTGCACCAGGGGTGCGCGCGGCCCCCGCCGTCGTCATGAGCAGACCTTGCCGTCCTTCGGCACCGTGCCCTTGAGCAGGTACGCGTTCACCGTCGAGTCGACGCAGTCGCTCCCGCTGCCGTACGCCCCGTGTCCCTCGCCCTTCCAGGTGAGCTCCACGCCGACGCCCTTGCCCAGCTCGTCCGCCATCTTCCGGGCGCCCTCGTAGGGGGTCGCCGGGTCGCCGGTGTTGCCGACCACGAGGACCGGCGCCGCGCCGGGCGCGCTCACCTCCGGGGTGTCCCACTGCCCGGCCACCGGCCAGTCGTGGCACCAGCCGGCCGTGTCCCAGCCCAGGAAGGCCCCGAAGACGGGCGAGAGCTTCTCGAACGTCGGCAGCAGCTTCTTCGTCTCCGCCGCGGTCGGCCGCTGCTTGTCGTCCAGGCACGATATGACCCGCTGGGAGTGGGTCGTCGTGCCGTAGTGGCCCGAGGTGTCCCGTTCGTTGTAGCCGTCGGCGAGCGTCAGCAGCTCCGAGCCGTCGCCCTCCTCCGCGGCCTTCAGCGCGCTGGTCAGCGTCGGCCAACTGGCCTTGCTGTAGAGCGGCAGCACGATGCCGGTGACCGCGAGGGTCTGGGTCAGCTTCCGTGAGGTCCCCGTCGGCAGTGGGTTCGCGTCGAGGTCCTTCAGCAGCGTGGCGATCTTCCGCGTGCCCTGTTCGGGGTCCTGGCCGGTCGACTTCAGGTAGTCGTCCAGCGCGCGCTGGAAGCCCCGGGTCTGGTTCTCGGCGTGCCCCACGGTGTCGGCGCTCGGGTCGACGACCGCGTCGAGGATCAGCCGCCCCACGTTCTTCGGGAACAGATGGGCGTAGACGCCGCCGAGTTCGGTGCCGTACGAGATGCCGAAGTAGTGCATCTTCTCGTCGCCCAGCACCTGGCGCATCAGGTCCATGTCGCGGGCGGTGTCGGTGGTCGAGACATGCGCCAACAGCTCGCCGGCCGCCTTCTGGCAGCCCTTGCCGAAGTCGGTGGCGTCCTGGAAGTAGGCGGCCTCCTCGGCCGCGGTGTCCGGCGTGGCGTCGATCGACTCGGCGGACTCGATCGCCTTGTCGCCGCGGCAGCGGACGCCTTCGCTTCCGCCGACCCCGCGCGGGTCCCAGCTCACCAGGTCGTACCGCTCGCGCAGCGGTGAGACCGTAGCGCCGTACAGCGGCATCATCGACACACCGGAGCCGCCCGGGCCGCCGAAGTTGAACAGCAGCGAGCCGATCTTGTCGTCGCCGCGGGCCTCGGCGCGGATCAGGGCAAGGCCGATGGTCTTCCCCTCCGGCTTCGCCCAGTCCAGCGGCACCTTGAGCGTCGCGCACCGCCATTCGCTGCTCGGGGCGGGGGAGTCGGCGGTGCCCTTGCAGCCTTCCCAGTCGAGCTTCTGCGAGGTCAGCGAGGCGGGCAGGGCTGCCGCGGCCTCGGTGTCGGAGGGGCTCGACGAGGGGCCGGACGCGTGGGTCTCCCCGTCGCCCCCGTCACCCTTTCCGTCGTCGGACGAGCCGCCGCTACAGGCCCCCACCAGTAGTGCCGCGGCGGCGGCCAGAGCCGTCCACCGTACGAAACGCGTCATCGCAGTCCCCCCTCGCGGGCCGTCCGCATCGTGCCGCGGATGGCGGTCATGCCATGGTAGGCGGATCACACGACGACCGCCGAGGCCTGTGGATAACGTTCTGACCTGCACTTTTCTTGATGCGGGAGGGTCAGGAGCACACGGTCCCGGCCGTCGGTACCCTGCCGTCCAGCAGATAGCCGTTCACCGCGCTCTGCACGCACTTGTTCTTGCTGTCGTAGGCGCCGTGTCCCTGGCCCTTGTACGTCAGCTCGACGCCGACGCCCTCGCCCAGCGCGTCCACCATCCTTCGCGCCCCTTCGTACGGCGTGGCCGGGTCGCCGGTGTTGCCGACGACGAGGATCGGCGCCGAGCCGGCCGCGCTCACGTCGGGGTGCTCGGCGGCGCCCTTCACGGCCCAGTCGGTGCAGCTGACCATTCCCCAGGCCAGATAGTCGCCGAAGACCGGGGAGGCGGACCGGAACTCGGGGAGCTTCTGCTCGACGTGGTCCTCGGTGTACCGGGCCTTGTCGTCCGCGCAGTTGATGGCGATGTTGGCCGCGGTGAGATTGCTGTACGTGCCGTCCTCGTTGCGCCCGTTCATGGAGTCGGCCAGCAGCATCAGGACCCTGCCGTCCCCGGCGTACGCCTGGTCCAGGCCCTCCGTCAGGTACTCCCAGAAGTCCTGCGAGTACAGCGACTGGGCGATGCCGCTGGTCGCCGCGGTCTGGGTCAGCTCGCGCAGTCCGACCCCGGGGATCGGCGTTGTGTCGAGGTCCTTCAGGAGTTTGGCGATGCGGTCCTTGACGTCCTGTGCGGTGTCGCCGATCGGGCAGTCCTCGGTCTTCGACACACAGTCCTCGGCGAAGTTGTCGAGGGCGAGCTGGAAGCCCTTGGTCTGGCCGAGCGAGCCCTGCTCGGAGTCCTCGGTCGGGTCGACCACGGCGTCGAAGACGGCCCGGCCCACCCGCTTGGGGAACAAGTGGGCGTACACGCCGCCGAGTTCGGTGCCGTACGAGATGCCGAAGTAGTGCAGCCGGTCGTCGCCGAGGACCTGGCGCATCAGGTCCATGTCACGGGCCGCGTCGGTGGTGCGCACATGGGGGAGCACCTTCTCGGAGTTGTCCTCGCAGGCCGCGTTGAACTCCTTGGTGTTGTCCAGGAGCTTGGTGCGCTCGGCCGCGTCGTCGGGGGTGGCGTCCTGCTGGAAGTACGCGTCGAGCTGGAGGTCGTCGAGGCATTCCACGGGGGCGCTGCGCCCCACTCCGCGCGGGTCGAAGCTCACCAGGTCGTACCGGGTGCGCAGTTTCGCGTAGTCCTCGCCGAAGGCGGGCAGGGTGGTGACGCCCGAGCCGCCGGGGCCGCCGAAGTTGAAGATCAGGGAGCCGATCCGCTTGCTCTCGTCGCCGCTCGTCCTCGCTCGGATCAGCGCCAGCCCGATCGTGTCGCCTTGGGGATCGTCCCAGTCGCGGGGCGCCTTGAGGGTCGCGCACTGCCACTCGTCGCCGTCGGGCAGAGGCGACGGGGCGTCACCGCCGCCCTCCGCCGTGGACGGGGCCGGGCAGTCCTCCCAGCTCAGCTTCTGGGCCGTCAGATCCTGGTCCTTGGAGTCGTCGCCGCAGCCCGCCAGCACGCTGGACAGCAGGACGGCGGAGGCGGTCAGGGCAGCGGCCCGCAGACGGGGAGGGTTCGGCATGGTCCCATCCTGCGGGCGGGCAGGACGGCCCGCTCGGGGCACGGGCCGTACGAGGTACGCGCGCGTGCCCCTCGTACGGAACCCGGCGTCGTGCCTACAGCGCTCCCTTGCGGGACAGATGGTTGAAGGCCAGCCAGCCCGGCAGCACCGGCAGCCACAGGGTCAGCAGCCGGTACAGGAGGACGGCGGGTGCGGCGACCTCGCTGGGCAGGCCCACGGCGATCAGACCGACCGTCAGGGTCGCCTCCACGGCGCCCACACCGCCCGGTGTCGGAGCCGCCGAACCGAGCGCGTTGCCGGCGAGGAAGACGACCGCGACGCTGGCGATGCTGAGCGAG
>JABFXD010000032.1 GCA_013361925.1 Streptomyces sp.
GCAGGCTGGAGTTCCTGAGCGTGGTCACGCTGCTCATGGACCGGCTGATCGCCCTCGGCCTGGGCGACCGGCAGGTGCCGGGACCGGCCGACCGGACGTGGACCGCCCACGACCTCGCCGCACACGCGCGTGCGCAGACCCTGGACCTGGCCGGTCAGTTCGACCGGCGCAACGGGACGACGTACGTCAGCGACCGGGCACGCGCGCGTATGGCGCGGGAACCGCTGGTGGAGCGGCTGCCGTTGGGCGTGCGCTCGGCCCGCCCGGCCACCGCGCCGGCCAGCCCGCCCCCGCCCGCCGCTCCGGAGCCGGAGCGCACCGATCTCGCCGCCCTGATCACCGAGGCCCGCCGCCTCGCGGACGGCCTTCAGCCGAACGCGGTCGAGGCGTGGGCGGCGGTCGCGCGCGCCGCGGAGGGCGTCGAGCTCGACCCGCGCGACCAGGCGGAGATCGTCGACCACCGGGCGATGGACCTCGGCCCCGAGGGCGCCCATCTGTTCGAGCGCGCCGCCGAGCTGTTCGCGGCGGCGGGCGACCCGGGAGAGGCGCTGGCGGCACGCACGCGTGGCGCGTTCATGCGGGCCCTCGCCGGAGACGTGGACGGGGCGCTGGCGGCGGTCGCGGGGCCCTACGACGAGGCGCTGGCCCTGTACGCCGAGGACGGCACCGGCGTACGGCAGACGGCGTCGGTGCTGATGGGGCGGGCGCGGATCCTGATGCGGCGGGTGCAGGCGGCCGAGGAGGAGGGTGCCCCGGAGACCCGGGTCCTCGCCGACGCGGAGGCCGCCGTACGGGAGGTGCTCGCGCTCGTCGGCGGGCGGGCCGGGGACGACGTACGGCTCGGAGCCCGGGCCGCGGAGGCGCGGGCCATGCTCGCCGAGCTGGCGGCGCACGCCGGGGACCTGCCGAAGGCCGCTGAGCTGTTCGCGCGGGCGGCGGAGGGGTTCGTGGCGGCGGGGCTGCCGTGGTTCGCCGTGGAGTACCAGGCCCGGCTGGCCGGGCTCGCCCACCATCTCGGCGACATGGCGCGGGCCGAGCGGGCGCTGCGGGCCGCTCTGGACCACGGCGGGCCCTATCTGGAGGCCACGGGGCGGGCCCAGCTGCACCTCCAGCTCGCCGAGGTGCTCGGCGGCACCGGGCAGGCCGAGGAGGCCGCGGAGCAGGCCCTGGAGGCCGCGCACTGGGCCGACGCGGCCGGGGCGGGGCCCACGCTCGGCGCGTGGGCGCGGCATCTGCTCGGCGGGTTCCTGCTGCGGCAGGGCCGGTGGGCCGAGGCGGCGGAGGTGCTGGAGTCGGCGCTGCCCGACCTGAGCGTCGAGACGCACGGCGACGGGGCGGTCGTCCAGACGCAGTGGTGGCTCGGCGACTGTCTGAGCGAGCTCGGCGAACACCGCGAGGCCGCCGCACGCCGTCTCCAGGCCGCCGAGCTCGCCCGCCAGTGGCCCGAGCAGCAGGACCACGCGACGCTGGCGCACCTCGCCGCCGAGTCGCTCGGCCAGGCGGGCCTGTCCGACGAGGCCGACCGGGCGTACACGCGCGCGGGTGAGCTGTGGCGCTCGCTCGGTGACGTGCACGGCCTGGTTCGCGCCCTGCGCGCCCGCGCGTGGCTGGCGCTGGGCGCGGAGGGCGGGCAGGACGAGGCCCGGGAGCTGATGGAGGCGGCGGTGCGGGAGTGCGCGGAGGCGCTGGGCCCGGACTCCGTCGACGACGAGGCCCGCCAGCGGCTCGTCGCCGAACTCGGGCACACCCACCGGCAGTACGGCGACCTGCTCGCCCGCTCGGCCGCGGAGGACGCCGAGGACGAGACGATCCAGGCCGCCCTGGAGGACGCCCTCGACCAGATCACCGAGGCGATCGTGGTGTTCGCCTCCCTCGGCGACGCCGCCCTGCACAGCCGCACCGGCGCCGAACTCGCCGCCGGCTGGCTGGAGGCCGACCTCAGCCGCCCCGACCGCGCGGCGGCACGCGCCCGTGCGGTGCTGGCGGCGTACGACGCGTATGAGGCCGACGAGACGGATGAGACGGACGAGACGACACCGGCCCGGCGTGCGGAGGCGGAGCAGATGCTCCAGGTGCTGGACGACTAGAGCCACGTACGGGAGAACCCGTCGTCACTCCACGCCGATCAGCAGCAGCGCCCCCTGCCGTCCGCCCCGGTACACCACGGTGTCGACGGCGAGGTACGCCTCGCGCACGCGTGCTTCGAGGTGGTCGGCGATGGACGCGGGGGCGTCGTCGCCGAGGACGAGCGTCACGAGTTCGCCGCCCGCCGACAGCATGCGGTCCAGGACGGTCTCGGCGGCGGCGGTGACGTCGGAGCCGATCACGGCCACGTCCCCGTCGATGAGGCCGAGGATGTCGCCCGCCTCACAGATGCCGGCGAGGGTCCAGGACTGGCGCTCGGCGACGGCGACCTCGGCGTAGCGGGTCGCGCCGGCCGCCGAGGTCATCGAGACCACGTCCTCGTCGAAGCGGCGCTCGGGCTCGTGCACCGCGAGCGCGGCGATGCCCTGGACCGCGGAGCGGGTCGGGATCAGGGCGACCCGGATGCCCTCGGTACGGGCCTGCTCGGCCGCGGCGGCCGCGGTGTGCCGCAGGTCCGCGTCATTGGGCAGCAGCACGACCTCGCGCGCGTGGGCCCGTCGTACGGCCTCGACGAGTTCCCCGCTCGCGGGCGGCTCCCCGGGGCGCGCGAGCACGGCGGTGGCGCCGGCCTCCGTGTAGAGCCCGGCCAGGCCCTCGCCGGGCACGACGGCGACGACGGCCCGCTGCACCCGCTCCCTGGGCGGTCGCTCGCCCCCGCGCGTGTGGACGTCGCCGACCCCGAAGTGCGTGATCCGGATCCGGTACGGGCGCCCGGCCTCGACGCCCGCCTCCACGGCCGCGCCCGCGTCGTCGACATGCACGTGGACGTTCCACAGCCCGTCGCCGCCGACGACGACGAGGGAGTCCCCGAGGGCGTCGAGACGGGTCCGCAGCCGCGTCACGGCCGCGTCCTCGGCCTCCAGGAGGTAGATCACCTCGAAGGCGGGCCCATCGGCTTCCCCAGGCACCTCGGCGCACTCGTCACCGGCCGCCATGGTCGTCGTATCGGAAACGTCGTCCACGCGCGTGTGGACAACAGAAGCAGTCGCCACCCCCCTGGGCGTCTCCCCCGTGAACGTCTCCACCAGCGCCCCGAGCACCGCCACCAGCCCGCGCCCGCCCGCGTCGACCACCCCGGCCCGTTCCAGGACCACCAGCTGCCCGGGCGTCGCCGCCAGCGCCGCCCGCGCTCCCTCGTAGGCGGCCCGTGCGACGGCCCCGCAGTCGCCCTCGCCCGTGCTCCGCTCGGCCGCGTCGGCCGCGGCCGAGGCGACGGACAGGACCGTGCCCTCGACCGGGTGGGCCACGGCCTGGCGGGCGGAGTCGGCCGCGCGCCGCAGCGCGAGGCGGAGCCCGGAGCCGTCGGTGTGAGACGCCTCACCGTCGTCGGCGAGGACCTGGGCCATACCGCGCAGCAGCTGGGCGAGGATCGTCCCGGAGTTCCCGCGGGCGCCTATGAGGGCGCCGTGCGCCATCGCGCGCGCCGCGTCGGCCAGGGAGGGCCTGCCGCCCTCGTCGTAGGCGGTGAAGACGGCCTCGACGGCCGCCGCCGCGGACTCCGCCGTCAGGTACAGGTTCGTCCCGGTGTCGCCGTCGGCCACCGGGTAGACATTGATCGCGTCGATCTCCTCGCGCGCCCGCCCGAGCGCCTCCAGCGCGAGACCGCACCAGGTGCGCACCGCGAGAGCATCGAAGAATGTCTGCGGCACCTGCGCCACCTGCGCCTCCTTGGACTGCTGGACGTGGACGCAGCGTAGACCCCGAAAAGGGGTCCGCCGGAAGAGGGCTGGGAGCAGGGCCCTGAGCAGGCATGGTAGTTTCGTTCTACTGGCGCAGTCGTTGTATGCTGCTCCGGTTGCCCGATCCCATCGGGCCATTCCCCTGGCAGCGCCACTCAGATCTTTGATCCTGCGATCTCGATCCCGGCTTGCCGGGATCCAACCGTAAGTGCATCTGAAGTCTTTGGAGTGACCCGTGGCTGCCAACTGCGACGTCTGCGGCAAGGGGCCGGGCTTCGGCAACAAC
>JABFXD010000610.1 GCA_013361925.1 Streptomyces sp.
CCCTTTATCTCCCCATATGTTCAGGAGCGATCCATGCGCACCCCGAGCCGACGACGGCCACCGCGAGCCACGCTCGCCCTGGCCGCCGCAGGGACGCTGCTCGCCCCGCTGCTCTCCGGCTGTTGGGCCGGGGCGGGCGGGTCCGGTTCCGGCGGCGACTCCATCAACGTCCTGATGGTCAACAACCCCCAGATGACCGAGCTGCAGAAGCTCGCCCCCCGCTTCACCGAGGAGACCGGCATCAAGGTCAACTTCACCGTGCTGCCGGAGAACGACGTCCGCGACAAGATCAGCCAGGACTTCGCCAACCAGGCCGGCCAGTACGACGTGGCGACCCTGTCCAACTACGAGATACCGATCTACGCCCGCAACGGCTGGCTGCACGAGATGGACTCCTACGTCGCCAAGGACCCGGCCTACGACGAACAGGACGTCCTCAAGCCGATGCGCGAGTCCCTGACCGGCGACGACGGCAAGCTCTACGGCCAGCCCTTCTACGGCGAGTCGTCCTTCCTGATGTACCGCAAGGACGTGTTCGCCGCGAAGGGCCTGACGATGCCCGCGCATCCCACCTGGACCCAGGTCGCCGACCTGGCCGCGAAGGCGGACGGCGCCGAGCCCGGCATGAAGGGCATCTGCCTGCGCGGACTGCCCGGCTGGGGCGAGGTGATGGCGCCGCTGACGACCGTCGTGAACACCTTCGGCGGCACCTGGTTCGACAAGGACTGGAAGGCCCGGCTCGACTCCCCCGAGTGGGAGAAGGCGGCGAAGTTCTATGTCGACCTGGTCCGTGACCACGGCGAGTCCGGCGCGGCCCAGTCCGGTTTCGCCGAGTGCCTGAACAACATGACCCAGGGCAAGGTCGCCATGTGGTACGACGCCACGAGCGCCGCCGGTTCCCTGGAGGCGAAGGGCTCCCCCGTCAAGGGCAAGGTCGGCTACGCCCCCGCTCCCGTGGAGGAGACCAGGTCCTCCGGCTGGCTCTACACCTGGGCCTGGGGCATCCAGGACGCCTCCCGCAACCCCGACAAGGCCTGGAAGTTCGTCTCCTGGGCCTCCGGCAAGCAGTACGAGGAACTCGTCGGCGACGAGATCGGCTGGTCCAACGTCCCGGCCGGCAAGCGCGCCTCCACGTACACCAACGCCGCGTACCGCCAAGAGGCCGCCGCCTTCCAGGAGATGACCAAGGAGGCCATCGAGGGCGCCCGGCCCACCGACCCGGGGGTGCAGCCGCGCCCCGCGCCCGGCATCCAGTTCGTCGGCATCCCCGAGTTCACCGATCTCGGCACCAAGGTCTCCCAGGAGATCAGCGCGGCCATCGCCGGACGCCAGTCCGTCGAGTCGGCGCTGAGCAAGTCCCAGCGGCTCGCCGAGAAGATCTCCGAGGAGTACGAGGGACGATGACCGCGACGACCACGGCCCCCCTGGCCGCCACACCCGTACCGACCACGCGCCAACCGTCGGCCCGCCTGCGCGCCTGGGCCACCCGGGCCCCGCTCCTCCCCGCCCTCATCTTCATGATCGCGGTCACCCAACTGCCCTTCGTGGCCACGCTGGTGATCTCGTTCTTCGACTGGAACGCGCTCTACCCGAAGGCCCGCCACTTCACCGGCGTCGACAACTACCAGGAGGTCCTCACCGACGCCGACCTGCGCCACTCGGTGTGGACGACGATCCTGCTGACCGTGGCCGTGGTCCTGGCCAGCCTGGTCCTCGGCCTGGTGCTCGCGCTGCTCCTCGACCGGAGGTTCCGGGGACGGGGAGTGGTCCGCACCCTGCTCATCGCCCCGTTCCTGGTGGTCCCGGTGGCGGCGGCGCTGCTGTGGAAACACGTCCTCTACAACCCCGAATACGGCCTGCTGAACGGCCTGTTGCACTACGTGGGCGGCCCGCAGCCGGACTGGATCTCCAACACCCCGCTCCTCGCGGTGGAGGCCTCGCTGGTCTGGCAGTGGACCCCGTTCATGATGCTGATCCTGCTGGCGGGCCTGCAGAGCCGTGACCCCCAGCAGCTGGAGGCGGCGAGGGTGGACGGCGCGAGCGACTGGCAGATCTTCCGCCACCTCACACTCCCGCACCTGCGCCGCTACCTGGAACTGGGCGCCCTGCTGGGCTCGATCTACATCGTCCAGAACTTCGACGCGGTCTTCACCATCACCTCGGGCGGCCTGGGCACGGCGAACCTCCCGTACACCGTCTACCAGAGCTTCTACCAGGCCCATGAGAACGGCCTCGCCTCGGCCGCGGGCGTCCTGGTCGTCATCGGCTCGATCATCATCGCGACCTTCGCCCTGCGGGTCGTCTCGTCTCTGTTCCGCGAGGAGGTGGGCCGGGCATGAGCGCGACCACTGTGAAACGCAAGGGACTTGGCCTCGGAGTGACGGCCTGGCTGCTGGGGATCCTCTTCTTCCTCCCCATCGCCTGGATGGCCCTGACGTCCTTCCACTCGGAGCAGGACGCGGCCACCAACCCCCCGTCCTTCGGCGCCGCCCTCACCCTGGACGGCTACCGCGAGTTCTTCGGCACGGGCGGCGGCGCGAGCCCCTGGCCGGCGCTGATCAACTCGACGGTCGCGTCGCTGAGTTCGACGCTGTTCGTCCTTCTCCTGGCGCTCCCCGCGGCCTACGCCCTGTCCGTCAACCGGGTCCGGAAGTGGACGGACGTGCTGTTCTTCTTCCTGTCGACGAAGATGCTCCCGGTGGTGGCGGGCCTGCTCCCGATCTACCTCTTCGCCAAGAACACCGACATGCTCGACAACATCTGGCTGCTGGTCATCCTCTACACCTCCATGAACCTGCCGATCGCGGTGTGGATGATGCAGTCGTTCCTGGCCGAGGTCCCGGTCGCGATCATCGAGGCGGCGAGAGTGGACGGCGCGAGGCTGCCCACGATCCTCGCGCGCGTCGTGGCCCCGATAGCCCTCCCCGGCATAGCGGCGACCTCGCTGATCTGCTTCATCTTCAGCTGGAACGAGCTGCTGTTCGCCCGGGTCCTGACGGGCGTGGTCGCCGAGACCGCCCCCGTCTTCCTGACCGGCTTCATCACCAGCCAGGGCCTGTTCCTGGCGAAGGTGTGCGCCGCGTCGCTCGTCATCTCCCTGCCGGTGCTCGCCGCGGGGTTCGCCGCCCAGGACAAGCTGGTCCAGGGCCTGTCGTTGGGAGCAGTGAAATGAAGGCCGCCGTCATCGAGTCCGTGGGCAGGGCCGTCGTAGCCGAGGTCCCGGACCCGACGCCGGGCCCCCGGGACGTGGTGGTCGAGGTGGCGGCCTGCGGGCTGTGCGGCACGGACCTCCACATCCTCCAGGGCGAGTTCGCCCCGAAGCTGCCGATCGTGCCGGGCCACGAGTTCGCGGGCACGGTGGTCGGGGTGGGCACCCAGGTCACGGAGGTGTCCGTGGGCGACCGGGTCGCGGTCGACCCCTCCCTCTACTGCCACGAGTGCCGCTACTGCCGTACCGGCCACAACAACCTCTGCGAGCGCTGGGCGGCGATCGGCGTGACCACGGCGGGCGGCGCGGCCCAGTACGCGGTGGCCCCGGTCGCGAACTGCGTACGCCTCCCCGACCACGTCCGCACCCAGGACGCGGCCCTGGTGGAGCCCCTGTCGTGCGCGGTACGCGGCTACGACGTCCTCCAGTCCCGGCTCGGCGCCCATGTCCTCGTCTACGGCTCCGGCACGATGGGCCTGATGATGCTGGAGCTGGCCAAGCGCACGGGCGCGGCGAGCGTGGACGTGGTCGACGTCAACCCGGCCCGGCTGGAGACCGCGCGCCGGCTCGGCGTCTCGGCCTGTGCCGCGAACCCGGACGAGCTGGACCGCCCCCAGGGCTGGGACCTGGTGGTCGACGCCACCGGCAACGCGGCGGCCATCCAGGACGGCCTGGACCGGGTGGCGAAGGCCGGCACCTTCCTCCAGTTCGGTGTCGCGGACTACGCCACGAAGGTGACGATCGACCCGTACCGCATCTACAACCAGGAGATCACCATCACCGGCTCCATGGCGGTCCTGCACAGCTTCGAACGGGCGGCGGAGCTGTTCGCGAACGGGGTGCTGGACCCGGACGTGTTCATCAGCGACCGCATCCCGCTGGAGCGGTACCCGCAGGCG
>JABFXD010000663.1 GCA_013361925.1 Streptomyces sp.
GGAGGACTCGTCCGTCGTCGACTCGTAGAGCTCGAACCAGATGCTCTTGCCCTCGCCCCGCGGGTCCACTCCCCAGGCGTCCGCGAGGAGTTCGATGAGCATCAGGCCGCGGCCGGAGGAGGCGAGTTCGCCGGGGCGGCGTTTGTGGGGGAGGTCGTCGCTGGTGTCGGTGACCTCGATGCGCAGGCGGCGGGTGCCGGGGCCTTCGCCGTGGATCTCCGCGAGGAGCAGCGCGTCGGCGTCCGTGTGGACGAGGACGTTGGTCAGCATCTCGGACAGGAGCAGGACCGCGGAGTCGATCTGGTCCGGGGAGGGCCAGTCGTGGAGGAGGTCGCGCAGCTGTTCGCGGGCCACGGCCACGCGCTCCGGTTCCGCCTGGGCCACCGAGAGCATCGTGCGGCGGACCTGGGGCACGGGGACGGTGTCGCCGCAGCCGCAGCCGTCTCCCTCGCGGTGCAGCAGCAGGACCGCTATGTCGTCCTCGCGGCGGTCGGCCAGCGGGCCCGGGGTGTGGTGGGAGGAGGGGCCGTGGACCGCCTGGACCAGGGCGTCGGCGAGTTCTTCGAGGTCGTCGCCCCGGTGGGCTTCGAGGATGGTGCGGACGCGCTGCCAGCCCGTGTCGAGGTCGTGTCCGCCGGTTTCCAGGAGGCCGTCGGTGCAGACCATCATCGTCTCGCCGGGTTCGAGGGTGAGCCGGGTGGTCGGGTAGTCGGCGTCCGGGTCGATGCCGAGGGGGAGGCCGCCGTCGGTGCGGCGGGCCATGACCGTGCCGTCGGCCATGCGGATCGCCGGGTCGGGGTGGCCGGCGCGGGCGATGTCGAGGGCGCCGGTCTTGGGGTCGACCTCGGCGTAGAGGCAGGTCGCGAAGCGCAGGTCGCCGGGGTCCTGGTCGTCGTCGTACGTCATGCCGTGCAGAAAGCGGGAGGCGCGGGAGAGGACCGCGTCGGGGCGGTGGCCCTCGGAGGCGTAGGCGCGCAGGGCGATGCGGAGCTGGCCCATCAGGCCCGCCGCGCGGACGTCATGGCCCTGGACGTCGCCGATGACGAGGGCCAGGCGGCCGTTCGGGAGCGGGATCATGTCGTACCAGTCGCCGCCGACCTGGAGGCCGCCGCCGGTGGGGACGTAGCGGGCGGCGACGCTCATGCCGGGTATCTCGGGGCCCAGCTTGGGGAGCATGGAGCGTTGGAGGCCGTCGGTGAGCTCGCGGGCGGATTCCGCGGCCTCGGCTCGGGAGAGGGCCTGGGCGAGCATGCGGGCGACGGTGGTCAGGACCGAGCGTTCGTCGGGGGTGAAGGCCACCGGGTAGGCGAAGGCGGCCATCCAGGCGCCCATCGTGCGGCCGGCGACCGTCAGCGGCAGGAACGCCCAGGACTGGCGGCCGAAGTGGGCGGCGAGCGGCCAGGTGACGGGGTAGCGGTCCCGGTAGCGCTCGGGGGTGGAGAGGTAGACCGCTCGGCCGGTGCGGACCACTTCCGCCGCCGGGTAGTCCGTCGCCAGCGACATGTGGGAGAAGGGGCCCTCGTCGCCGGGCTGCTGGCCGTGGTGGCCGATGATCTTCAGACGGTCGCCCTCGACGCCGAAGACGGCCAGGCCGTCGGGGGAGAAGCCGGGCATGGACAGGCCGGCGGCGACGCGCAGGACCTCTTCCGTCGAGCGGGCCTCGGCCAGGGCGCGGCCCGCGTCCAGCAGGAACGCCTCGCGGGAGCGACGCCAGTCACCGGTGACCGCGGTGCTGCTGCGGGCCGCCGCGGTGGTCGGTGAGGGTTCGGTGACCTCCTGCATCGCGCCGATCAGGACGAAGGCGCGGCGCTCGGGGTCGTAGGACGGCTTGGAGCGGCTGCGGACGACCCGGACGACCCGGTTCTGCTCGTCCATGATCCGGATGCGGACCTCGGCGAGGGTGCCCTCGGCGACGGCGAGCTGGATGACCCCGGTGATCTCGTTCCAGTCCACGGGGTGCATCCGGGCGCGTGCCTGGACCTCGGTGAGGGTGGTCGCCTCGGCCCGTAGCCCGAGCAGCCGGGCGGCCTCGGCGTCCACGGTGACCAGGCCCGTCGCGGTGTCCCAGTGCCACAGGCCGGTAGCGAGGGCGGCGAGTACCTCCCCCACGGCGGGCAGGGGCTCACCAGTGCGCATTGCCCCACTGTAAGAAGAGGTGATCGCACCGTGCCACTGATGGCCCATGCATGCATACGCCGTAAAGGGTGGAGAGCCGATCTTGGGGTGGCCGGTACCCTTGGGAGGTCCGGGCACCATGGCCCGTTCCTGTCGGGGAGTGACCCTCGGCACACGCCCACACTGTAAGGACGATGAACGACGATGCATCGGTACAGGTCCCACACCTGCGGCGAGCTCCGCTCCTCTGACGTCGGCACCGACGTCCGGCTGAGTGGCTGGCTGCACAATCGGCGCGACCTGGGCGGCATCCTCTTCATCGATCTGCGCGATCACTACGGCATCACGCAGCTGGTCGCCCGCCCGGGCACGGACGCCTACGAGGCTCTGGACAAGGTCTCCAAGGAGTCGACCGTCCGGATCGACGGCCGCGTTGTTTCACGTGGAACCGAGAACGTGAACGCGGACCTGCCCACCGGTGAGATCGAGGTCGAGGTGAGCGAGGTCGAGCTGCTCGGCGCCGCCGCCCCGCTGCCGTTCACGATCAACGCCGAGGACGGGGTCAACGAGGAGCGGCGTCTTGAGTACCGCTTCCTGGACCTGCGCCGCGAGCGGATGCACAAGAACATCATGCTGCGGTCGTCGGTGATCGCCTCGATCCGCTCCAAGATGGTGGCTCTCGGGTTCAACGAGATGGCCACGCCGATCCTGTCGGCGACCTCTCCCGAGGGTGCGCGCGACTTCGTGGTGCCGTCCCGTCTGAACCCGGGCAAGTTCTACGCCCTCCCCCAGGCGCCGCAGCAGTTCAAGCAGCTGCTGATGATCTCGGGCTTCGACCGCTACTTCCAGATCGCGCCCTGTTTCCGTGACGAGGACGCGCGTGCGGACCGTTCGCCGGGCGAGTTCTACCAGCTCGACGTCGAGATGAGCTTCGTCGAGCAGGAGGACGTCTTCCAGCCGATCGAGAAGCTCATGACCGAGCTGTTCGAGGAGTTCGGCAACGGGCGTCATGTGACCTCCCCGTTCCCGCGGATCCCGTTCCGTGAGGCGATGCTGAAGTACGGCTCCGACAAGCCGGACCTGCGGGCTCAGCTGGAGCTCGTCGACATCACCGATGTCTTCGAGGGCTCGGAGTTCAAGGCCTTCGCCGGCAAGCACGTGCGTGCGCTGGCCGTGCCGGACGTCTCCGCCCAGCCGCGGAAGTTCTTCGACCAGCTCGGTGACTTCGCCGTCTCGCAGGGCGCGAAGGGCCTGGCCTGGGTGCGCGTGGCCGAGGACGGTTCGCTGTCCGGGCCGATCGCCAAGTTCCTCACCGAGGAGAACGTCGCCGAGCTGACCAAGCGCCTGTCGCTGGCCGCCGGGCACGCGGTGTTCTTCGGCGCGGGCGAGTTCGACGAGGTCTCGAAGATCATGGGCGCGGTGCGGGTCGAGGCCGCCAAGCGTGCCGGGCACTTCGAGGAGAACGTCTTCCGGTTCTGCTGGATCGTCGACTTCCCGATGTACGAGAAGGACGAGGACACCGGCGCGATCGACTTCTCGCACAACCCGTTCTCGATGCCGCAGGGCGGCCTTGAGGCCCTGGAGACCCAGGACCCGCTGGACATCCTCGGCTGGCAGTACGACATCGTCTGCAACGGTGTGGAGCTGTCCTCCGGCGCGATCCGGAACCACGAGCCCGAGATCATGCTGAAGGCCTTCGAGATCGCGGGCTACGACCGCGACACCGTCGAGGACAAGTTCGCGGGCATGCTGCGCGCGTTCCGCTTCGGAGCCCCGCCGCACGGCGGCATCGCCCCCGGCGTCGACCGCATCGTGATGCTGCTGGCGGACGAGCCCAACATCCGCGAGACCATCGCCTTCCCGCTCAACGGCAACGCCCAGGACCTGATGATGGGCGCGCCGACGGAGCTGGAGGAGGCGCGGCTGAAGGAGCTGCACCTGTCGGTGCGCAAGCCGCAGCCGAAGTAAGGCGCAGCC
>JABFXD010000001.1 GCA_013361925.1 Streptomyces sp.
CGAGGGCCGCCACAGTCTCGTCCTCGACCTCTCGGAGGTCTTCTTCTGCGACTCCAGCGGCGTCGGCGTGCTCATCGCCTCCCGCCGGCTGATCCGCTCCTGTCAGGGCAGCCTGCGCCTGATACTGCCCGCCCAGGGGGCCCCGGAGGGCTCCCACGTCAACCGGGTGCTGGGCGCGCTGGGGGTACGGCGCCTCTTCGACGTCCACCTGGACGTGGACTCGGCGACGGAGGACGAGGCCGGCCCGCTGTCGGCGTGAGGGTCTTTCCCTGGGGGAGCGTCTCCGGTGTGCCACACCGTTGTCCCGAAATTCCCCCGGTCTTGGCACAACCGCCGCTTTCCCGCGCCCGGACCCGCTCCCGCGTCGTACGCTCCGAGCGAGATGCACCAGATGCACCCCACGTGATGTAAGGCGGCTGGAAGAGACATGGTCAGCAGCGAGTACGAGCGCAGGATCGCCGCCCGGTTCGCCACTTTCGACCAGGACGGCAACGGCTACATCGACCGGGAGGACTTCAGCGCGGCGGCCAAGGCGCTGCTCGCGGAGTTCGGGACGGCGGCCCGGTCGGACAAGGGCCAGGCCCTGTACGGCGGCGCGGAGGCGTTCTGGCAGGGCATGGCGGGGATAGCGGACCGGGACGGCGATCAGCGCATCACCCGGGACGAGTTCGTGAACGGTGCCGTCAAGCGGCTGCGGGACAATCCCGACCGGTTCGCCGAGATCGCCCGCCCGTTCCTGCACGCGGCCCTCGCCGTGGCCGACCGGGACGGTGACGGGACGGCCACCGTCGAGGACACCGCGCGCGTGCTCAAGGCGCTCGGCGCGGAGGAGGGCATCGCCCTGGCCGCCGCGAGCGCCCTCGACACCGACGGAGACGGGAAGATCGCCGAGGCCGAGATCGTGCCCGCCTTCGCCCGCTACTTCACCGTGCCGGAATAGCGCTCGCGCAGCTTGTACTTGAGTACCTTCCGCAGGGTCTCGTTGCGCGGAAGGGCGTCCACCACCTCCAGTTGCTCCGGCAGCTTGTGGACCGACAGCCCTTCCGCGCGGAGGTAGGAGACGAGGTCGGGCAGGGTCAACTGCTGCGCCTCGGGCGCCGGTTCGATCACCGCGCACACCCGCTCGCCCCGCTCCTCGTCCGGCAGCCCCACCACCGCCACGTCCCCCACCGCCGGGTGCGCGGCCAGCAGGTCCTCTATCTCCTTCGCCGAGATGTTCTCGCCCTTGCGGATGATCACGTCCTTCGCGCGGCCGGTGAGGACGAGATGCCCTGAGTCCTTGAGGAACCCCAGGTCGCCGGTGCGCAGGAAGCCCTCCTCGTCGAAGGCCTCCGCCGTCTGCGCCGGGTTCAGATAGCCCTGGCAGACCGCCTCGCCGCGCAGCCGCACCTCCCCGTCCACGATCCGTATCTCCATGCCCGCCGGCGGACGGCCCTCCGTCGTCGCGAGGTTCTCCGTGGTGTCGTCCGGCGCGCCCATCGTGATCATCGGCACCTCGGTCATGCCGTACCCGTGGGTGAGCTGGACGCCCATCTCGCGCACGACCGCGTGATAGACCTCCGGCGGCTTCGGTGCCCCGCCGCCCGCGAGCAGCCGCAGGGTGGGGATGACGGGCGTGCCCGGCTGCTTGCGCTGCTCGGCCAGGAACATCGAGTAGAACGCCGTCGACCCGCCCGCCACCGTCACCCCGTGCCTGCGGTACCCCTCCAGCGCGTCCGGCAGCGCGAACTGCTCGAACATCACCGCCGGGAAGCCGTACAGCAGCAGCATCACGGTGTAGTCGGGGCCCGCGATATGGGCGTACGGGAAGGCCATCGAGCCCACGTCGGCGGCGGACAGGCGCAGCGCGTGGGCGAGGCAGGAGCCGCCCGCCATCAGTGAACGGTCCGTGTGCAGGACGCCCTTGGGGTCGGAGGTCGTGCCCGAGGTCCAGTAGATCCAGCGCACCGAGGTGCCCTCGGCGGGGGGAGCGGGGAGGGCGGCCGGGTCGCCGTCGGGGAGGGTGTCGTACGCCTCGAAGACGCCCTTGGCGCCCAGTCGCCGGGCCATCGCCGGGTAGTCGAAGCCGCGCCACCGGCCGGGTACGGCGAAGTACTCGGCGCGGGACTCGCGGAGCGCGAAGCCGACCTCGCGGTCCCGGTAGAAGGGGATGACCGGGGACTGGACGGCGCCGAGGCGGGCCAGGGCGAAGGAGAGCAGGGCCGTCTCGATCCGGGTGGGGAGCTGCCAGGCGACGACCGTGCCGGGGCGTACGCCCATGTCGTACAGGCCGGCCGCCACCCGCTCGGCACGCGCGCGTAGCTCGCCGAAGGTCAGGGCCCGGTCGTCCTGGAGGAGGACCGGGCGGTCGGGCGTGAGGTCGGCGCGGCGGACGACCAGGTCCCAGAGGGTGCGGGCGGAACTCAGGGAGTGCGGGGTCTCGTTCACGTGTGCCCCCTGCTTGGCTGACGACTCGTCAGGTGACATGCTATCTGACGATCCATCAGATAAGACCAGTGCACGTGCCTGTCCAGGTGAACACCGTCCGGCGGAGGGGACCATGCCGACCGAACTGCCCCGCATCATCAGCGTCGACGACCATGTGATCGAGCCCGCACACCTCTTCGAGACCTGGCTGCCCGCCAAGTACCGCGACCGCGGCCCGCAGGCCCTCACCGCCGGGATCGGCGAACTCGCCTACGTGGCGGGCAAGTACCAGATCACGATGGACCCGGACGGGCCGCCCACCGACTGGTGGATCTACGAGGACCTGAAGTTCCCGTACAAACGCAACATCGCCGCCGTCGGCTTCGACCGGGACGAGATGACCCTGGAGGGCATCACCCGGGAGGAGATGCGGCGTGGCTGCTGGGATCCCAAGGCGCGCCTCGCCGACATGGACCTCAACCACGTCGAGGCCAGCCTCTGCTTCCCCTCCTTCCCGCGGTTCTGCGGGCAGACCTTCGCCGAGGCGCACGACAAGGAGGTCGCGCTGGCCTGTGTGCGCGCCTACAACGACTGGATGGTGGAGGAGTGGTGCGGCGGGAGCGGCGGGCGGCTCATCCCGCTGTGCCTGATCCCGCTGTGGGACATCGAGCTGGCGGTCGCCGAGATCCGGCGCAACGCCGCGCGCGGCGTCAGGGCCGTGACCTTCTCCGAGATCCCGACCTACCTCGGCCTGCCGTCCATCCACTCCGGCTACTGGGACCCGTTCTTCGCGGTCTGCCAGGAGACCGGCACGGTCGTCAACATGCACATCGGCAGCAGCTCGCAGATGCCGGCCGCCTCACCCGACGCACCCCCCGCCGTCCAGGCCTCCCTCAGCTTCAACAACGCCATGGCGTCGATGATGGACTTCCTGTTCAGCGGCGTGCTGGTGAAGTTCCCGACACTCAAACTGGCGTACAGCGAGGGCCAGATGGGCTGGATCCCGTACGCCCTCGAACGCGCCGACGACGTCTGGGAGGAGCACCGCGCGTGGGGCGGGGTGCGCGACACGATCCCCGAGCCGCCGTCCACGTACTACTACCGGCAGATGTACTGCTGCTTCTTCCGCGACAAGCACGGCGTCGCGTCCCTGGACGTCGTCGGCCGCGACAACGCCACCTTCGAGACCGACTACCCGCACGTCGACTCGACCTTCCCGCACACCAAGGAGGTCGCCCTCGACCATGTGAAGGGCCTCGACGACGAGACCGTCTACAAGCTGATGCGCGGCAACGCCATCCGCATGCTCGACCTGGACTTCGACAAGTAATGGACCTGTCGTACACCCAGGAAGAGGAGGAGTTCCGGGCGCGGTTGCGGCGGTGGCTGGGGGATGAGCTGCCCGCGCTGCCGCCCAAGCCGTCCCCGGACGACTGGCCCGGCCGCCGCGCCTACGACATGGGCTGGCAGCGCAGGCTGTACGACGCCGGGTACGCGGACGTGCACTGGGACGCCTCGCCGACCCTGCGGCTGATCTTCCTGGAGGAGACCGAGAAGGCCGGGGCGCCCTATGTGGGCGCCGGGTTCGTCGGGCTGCTGCACGCCGGGCCGACCATAGCCGCCGAGGGCACGGACGAGCAGCGGGCCCGCTGGCTGCCGCCGATCCTGCGCGGGGACGAGGTGTGGTGCCAGGGGTTCAGTGAGCCCGACGCCGGCTCCGACCTCGCGGCGCTGCGCACGCGCGCGTGGCGGGACGGCGACGACTACGTGGTGAACGGCTCCAAGATCTGGACCTCGCACGCCGAAGTCGCCGACTGGTGCGAGCTGTTGGTGCGCACCGACCCCACGGCGCCCAAGCACCGGGGGATCAGCTGGCTCGCGATGCCGATGGACGCGCCGGGGATCACCGTACGGCCGCTCAGGACCCTCGCCGGGACCGCCGAGTTCGCCGAGGTCTTCCTCGACGAGGTGCGGGTGCCGGTCGGCAACCGGGTCGGGGCCGAGAACGACGGCTGGCGCGTGACCATGGTGACGCTGTCCTTCGAACGCGGCACGGCGTTCGTGGGCGAGGTCGTCGCCTGTCGGCGTGTGCTGCGCGAACTCGCCGCGGCGGCACGGAAGAACGGGCGCTGGGACGATCCGGTGCTCAGGCGGCGGCTAGGGGCCCTCAACGCCGAGTTCCGGGCGTTGTGGCGGCTCACCCAGTGGAATGTGAGCGAGGCGGAGGCGCGGGGCGGGGTGCCGGGGGTCGGGGGGTCGGTGTTCAAGCTGCGGTATTCGCAGGTGCGGCAGGACTTGTACGACGTGGCGGCGGAGGTGCTGGGGGAGGGGGCGTTGGACTTGGGGACGCCCTGGGTGGTGGACCGGTTGTCGTCGTTGTCGTACACCATCGCGGCCGGGACCTCGCAGATTCAGCGGAACATCGTGGCCGAGCGGATTCTCGGGTTGCCTAAGGGGAGGTGAGGTTGTGCGGTTTCAACTCACGGATGATCAAAGGGCATTGCAGGGTGCGGTGCGGGACGTTGTGGGGCGGTGGTCGGGTGCGGGTGGGTGGGGGCTTGTCGCGCCCACGCGGCGGAGCCGCACATGTCACAGCCCCGCGCCCCTCAACGGCGACGCCCGGACCGGCACCAATCAGTTCCGTCTTGATCGGGGGTTGTGGCGGGCGCTCGGAGACCTTGGGTTCTTCTCCTTGCGGCTGTCCGAAGCCGACGGAGGGGCCGGATTGGGACTTCCTGAAGCCGTGTTGGCCTTTGAGGAGGCCGGGCGGGCGCTCGTGCCCGGGCCGCTCCTGGCCACGCATCTCGCCGCCGGGGTGGTGCCCGGTGCGGAGAGCGGGGAGGTGGTCGTGGCCGGTGCGGACGGGCGACTCGTGGAGTGGATGGATGAGGCCGATGTCGTGTTGCCGGGGGCCGAGGGGGCTGTGCCGTTGCGGTCCGTGGATCCGCTGACGCCGCTGCACCGGGTGCCCGCTCCGGCGCCCACCGATTCCGTGGCCGTCCTGCTCACCGCCGCCGAACAGCTCGGGACTGCCACACGCGCGTGCGAGCTGGCGGTGCAACACGCCCGGACGCGCGAGCAGTTCGGGCAGCCGATCGGGGCGTTCCAGGCCGTCAAGCATCTCTGCGCGCAGCTGCTGGTGCGGGTGGAGGTGGCCCGCGTGGCGGTGTACGCGGCGGCCGTGACCGAGGACCCGGCCGACATCGCCGCGGCCCGGCTGCTCGCCGACGAGGCCGCTGTGCGCGGCGCCCGCGACTGCCTCCAGGTGCACGGCGGCATGGGCTTCACCTGGGAGTCCGAGGTGCATCTGCTGCTGAAACGGGCGTGGGTGCGGGCTCAGCGTGGCGGTGGCCGTACGGAGAGTGAGGAGTTGCTCGCGGCCGAGCTGACGGCCTGACAGGGCCTGGCCTGCGGAGCGACTGAGGCCCGTCCCGGAAATGTCGCGGAGTGTGGCATACCGGAATTACGGAGCGTTGATATCGGGTTGTGTCCTATGCGTGACCCGTCACGGCCTGGAGTCGGTGCCCCACTCCGGTACCTTCTGTGGGATGCGAGTGGTTCCGAGCACGAGCCGTGCCGGTGTCGCCTCCGAGGCGGCTCCGGATGCGGCGGTGCGCGCCGCTTCTCGCCGGGTGGGAGGGCCATCGGCCCCCGCCTGTTCGACTCCCCGCAGCGAGCGTCGCACAGTATGGCGCACGGGTACTCCTTCGCGCTGGAATATGCCCGAAGCGCTTGTTGGGGTGACTGTACGTCAACCATGCTGTCTCGTAAGGGACTCACGTTCTGTGACCCCGGCTTTGGCCATTGTTCTGGCCATGCAAAAAATGGCTACGATCGTGGCCCTCGTGAGGCGCGAGGCTATGTGTCTGCCGGTTCGGATGGTGTGAGCGGTGCAGGTGCTTCAAGTGCAGCTGGAGATCCGGCCCGACCCCACTGAGGTGGGACGAGCACGCAGGTGGGCCCGGTCGCGGCTCGCCGGGTCCGGCATAGGGGCCGACGAGCCGCTCGCCGAGACCCTGATCCTGCTCGTGTCCGAGCTGGTCACCAACGCCGTGGTGCACACGGGCTGTCCGGCCGTGCTGCGCCTGTCGTTGCCGGGTTCCGCGAGTGAGGAGGCCACCGTCCGTCTGGAGGTGGCCGACACCAGCAGCTGTGCGCCGGTGCCGCGTTGCGCCGACGGCGACGCGACCGGCGGCCGGGGCCTCGCCCTGGTCGACGGCCTCGCCGACCGCTGGGGCTGGAGCCCCGAGGGTGCCGGCAAACGCATCTGGTGCGAACTCGACCGATGTACCCAGGACCGCCGGGAACCCACGCCCGCCTTCGGTGGCGGCACTTCGGCGTTCGAGGGCTACGAGGGCCTGGCCTACGAAGCGGTGTAGGGGCCGCGCGTTCGGTGCACGGCCGCACAGTGGCCGGGTCGTCTCCGTCGGGCGAGGGGCGGTGCGCCGTGACGTGCTTCCGTGCGCGCCTGCCACAAAGGGGATGTAAGTAATAAAAGCCCTGACCGGCTGTTGACCCCGCGTGTCCGTTTGTTCACGCTTGTGGTCAGCGATTCGCCGCGAGGGGACGGCGAGGGTTTCGGTGACGGGAGCCCTTGGCGAGTGTGGGTCGTTGGTTCGGCGTCGGTTCCCTCGGGGCCGGGAACCGGGGCAGGCACGCCGGAGCCGGACGGCGGCACACGCGATGCCGCCGTCCGTCCGTCCGTCCAAGGGTCTGATCAGAGAACGGCGACCGGCGCCACCGGAGTTCCCGTCGCGCCGGTGAACGGCTCGGGCATCGCCGACAGCAGGAACGTGTAGCGGCGCTCTTCTCCACAGGCTGTGGACAACTCTTCGAGATTCCAGTTCTGCCCCTGGAGCATCCCCATCTCCACCAGGTCCAGCGCATGCACGGGCAGCCACAGATCCTCGATCTCCGGCGGAAATATCTCGAAGGTCAGGGTGTCGTTCGCGACGGCCGCCACATCGCGCGCGTGGAACCACTCCGGCGTACGGATCGACAGCCCGGGAGACGGATAGCCGTACGCGTGCTTGTCGCCCGCGAGACACACCTGGATCTGGCCCGTCCGTACGAGCACGATGTCACCGGCCCGCACCCGCGTGCCCGCGAGCTCCTCGGCCGCCTCCAGGTCCTCCGGGGTGACGGCATGGCCACCGTCCAGCCGTGCGACGCCCCGCGCGCGTGCCACGTCAAGCAGCACCCCGCGCGAGACGATGTGCCGCGCCTTGTCGATGCCGCTGAACTCGGCACCGCCGTGCGGGGTGATGGTGTCGGCGGGGCGGCCGTTGTAGAGCCGGCCCGAGTGCGAGACATGGGTGAGCGCGTCCCAGTGGGTGGCCGCCTGGAGCCCCATCGTCACGGCGTCGTCGCTGCACGCCACCGTCCCCGGGCCGAAGATCTCCTGGTTGATCTGCACCATGGCGTGCAGCGGGTTGACCCGGCCCGGGATCATGCCGGTCTGCACGCCGTCCTGTTGCAGGGGCAGGGCGAGCGGGACCCGGCGGCCCGTCCTGACCTCGGCGGCGGCCTGCCGGACCACCTCGTCGGTGATCAGGTTGAGGGTGCCGATCTCGTCCTCGGCGCCCCAACGCCCCCAGTTGTTCACGCGCTTGGCGATGTCGTGGAACTCGGCCGGCATTGTCATCGACGCTCCCCAGGGGCTTGTCTCCGGGTATCTGACGGGTCATAAAATCTAACGGTCCGTCAGAAACCGCGGGAAGGGGCCGGTCGTGGGGAACTTCTTGGCAGGCAAGGTCGTCGCCGTGACGGGGGCGGGGCGCGGGATCGGACGGGCGGTGGCGCTCGCGGCCGCGGCCGAGGGGGCGCGGGTCGTCGTCAACGACTACGGCGTCTCCGTGGACGGGTCCTCGCCGACGAGCGAGATCGCCGAAGCGGTCGTCAAGGAGATCGTGGCGGCGGGCGGCGAGGCCGTCGCCGTGGCTGACGACGTCTCCACGATGGCCGGTGGGCAGCGGGTGGTCGACGTCGCGCTGTCCTCGTACGGGCGGCTCGACGGGGTCGTGTGCGTCGCCGGGATCCTGCGCGAGCGGATGCTGTTCAACATGACCGAGGAGGAGTGGGACCCGGTCGTCGCGACGCATCTGAAGGGCACGTTCACCGTGTTCCGGGCGGCGTCGGCGGTCATGCGGAAGCAGCGGGCCGGGACGCTGATCGGATTCACCAGCGGCAACCATCAGGGGTCGGTCTCGCAGGCCAACTACAGCGCGGCGAAGGGCGGGGTCATCTCGCTGGTGCGGAGCGCCGCGTTGGGGCTGCACAAGTACGGGGTGACCGCCAACGCCGTTGCCCCTGTCGCTCGTACGCGGATGTCGGCGGGCGTTCCCATGGAGCTGGCGGAGATCGGGGAGCCGGAGGATGTGGCCGCCCTGGTGGTGTATCTGCTGTCGGATCGGGCTCGGGAGGTGGGGGTGACCGGGCAGGTGTACACGATCGCGGGGGCGAAGCTGGCGGTGTGGGCGCAGCCGAGGGAGCTGCGCGCGGCGTATGCGGTGGGCGGGTGGACGCCGGATGCGATTGCGGAGTTCTTGCCGGGGTCGGTGGGGGTGGATCCGATGCCGATGCTTACGCGGGTGGCGGCGATGGAGGATGCGGCGGCGCGCGGTGAGAGGCCTAACGCCCGATAGCTCGGGGGACTTGTTGTCTGGCGGGTGCGGGCCCGGATGGGGCTGGTCGCGCAGTTCCCCGCGCCCCTTGGGGGCGTTGACGTCTGCGGCGTTGAGAGGAGAGGTTCGTGGACTTTGGGTTCAGTGCCGCTGATGAGGTCTTTCGTGGAGAGGCTCGGGCGTGGCTTGCTGCGCATGCCTCGGGTGGGGGTGATCGGCGTGGGTGGGAGCGGACTCTCGGTGCCGCCGGGTGGATCGGGATCGGGTGGGGGGAGGAGGGGCACGGGAATCGGACCGTCGGGCTTACTCGGCAGGTTGTGTGGGCCGAGGAGTACGCGCGGTCCTCGGCTCCTCCTCGGTCCGGGCACATCGGGGAGAACCTGCTCGCGCCGACCCTCATCGCGCACGGCAGTCCGGAGCAGAAGGCGCGGTTCCTTCCCGCCATCGCCGCCGGCGACGAGCTCTGGTGTCAGGGGTACAGCGAGCCCGGGGCCGGGTCGGATCTTGCCGGGGTGCGGACCGGGGCCGTGCGGGACGGGGGGTACTACCGGCTCACCGGGCAGAAGATCTGGACCTCGCTCGCGCAGGACGCCGACTGGTGTTTTGTGCTGGCCCGGACCGAGGCCGGGTCGCGGCGGCATCAGGGGCTGAGTCTGATCCTCGTGCCCATGGACCAGCCGGGGCGGATCGAGGTGCGGCCCATTCGGCAGCTGACGGGGACGAGTGACTTCAACGAGGTCTTCTTCGACGGGGCACGCGCGCGTGTGGAGCATGTCGTGGGAGGGGAAGGGGCCGGGTGGCGTGTGGCCATGAGTCTGCTCGGGTTCGAGCGCGGGGTGTCCACGCTGGCCCAGCAGATCGGGTTCGCCGAGGAGTTGGGGCGGGTGGTGCGGGCCGCGGTCGGGTCGGGGGCGGTCGAGGATCCGGTCGTACGGGAACGGCTCGTCCGGCAGTGGGCCGAGCTGCGGGTGATGCGGTGGAACGCGCTGCGGACGCTGGGCCGGGCCGGGGACGCGGGGGCGCCCAGCGTGGCCAAGCTGCTCTGGGGCGGCTGGCATCAGCGGCTAGGGGAGCTGGCCGTGGCCGTACGGGGGATCGGCGGGGGCGTGGGTCCGCGGGACTGGGCCGCCTCCTCGCCGTATGAACTCGACGCGTTCCAGCAGCTGTTCCTGTTCTCCCGGGCCGACACCGTGTACGGCGGCTCGGACCAGATCCAGCGCACGATCATCGCCGAGCGGGTGCTCGGTCTGCCCAGGGAACCCAAGGGGGTTGTGTGATGCGCGGCGTCTTGTTCGACGGGAAGCGGGTCGAGGTCGTGGACGACCTGGAGGTGCGCGAGCCGGGGCCGGGGGAGGTGGCCGTGGCCGTCGCCGCCGCCGGGCTGTGTCACAGCGATCTGTCCGTCGTGGACGGGACCATCCCCTTCCCCGTGCCCGTGGTGCTGGGGCACGAGGGGGCGGGCGTGGTGGCGGCCGTGGGGGCGGGCGTGACCCATGTCGCGGCCGGTGACCATGTGGCGCTGTCCACCCTCGCCAACTGCGGGACCTGCGCGGAGTGCGACCGGGGGCGGCCCACCATGTGCCGGCAGGCCATCGGGCGGCCGGGGCAGCCGTTCTCGCGTGAGGGGCGGCCGGTGTTCCAGTTCGCCTCCAACTCGGCCTTCGCCGAGCGGACCGTGGTGAAGGCCGTCCAGGTGGTGCGTATTCCGAAGGACATTCCGCTGTCCTCCGCCGCGCTCATCGGATGCGGGGTGCTGACCGGGGTGGGTGCCGTGCTCAACCGGGCCCGGGTGGACCGGGGGGACAGCGTGGTCGTGATCGGCACCGGGGGCATCGGGCTCAACGTCCTCCAAGGGGCCCGGATCGCGGGCGCGTTGCGGATCGTCGCCGTCGACGCCAATCCGGCCAAGGAGGCGGTGGCGCGGCAGTTCGGGGCGACGGATTTTTTGACGTCCACGGACGGGGTGCGGGAGCTTCTGCCCACCGGGGCCGACCATGCCTTCGAGTGTGTGGGGCGGGTGGAGCTCATCCGGCAGGCGATCGATCTGCTGGACCGGCACGGACAGGCCGTGCTGTTGGGGGTGCCGCCGGCCGGGGCCGAGGCGTCCTTCGTCGTCTCCTCCATGTACCTGGACAAGTCGATCCTCGGGTGCCGGTACGGGTCCTCGCGGCCCCAGCGGGACATCGCCCTGTACGCCGAGCTGTACCGGGAGGGGCGGCTGCTGCTCGACGAGTTGGTGACCGAGACGTATCCGGTGGAGGAGTTCGAGCGGGCGGCGGCGGACGCGGAGGCGGGGAAGGTGGCGCGGGGGGTGCTCACCTTCTGAGGGGCGGATCGTCCACTTCTGGGGGGGGCGGATCGTCCACAGAGCGCCGGTTGTCCACGGCGCGGAAAACCACTGCCGGGTTGTCGGTGGCGCCGCCTACCGTCGTGCCCATGTCCTATCGCGATCTCGCCTCCCGACCGGTCCTCGTCTGGGCCGCCACGGCCGTCGGCTCCCGTATGCCGGTCGCCATGGCCCCGCTCGCGCTGGTCTTCCTGGTGCGGGAGCGACCCGGTGGGTACACGCTGGGGGCGGCGCTCGCGGCGGCCTATGTGATCGGCGAGATCGTCGGCGCGCCGGTGCTCGGGATGCGGCTGGACCCGGCGCGCGGACGCCGCCATCTAGCGCTCGGGCTGGTGGGCGGGGCGATGGGGTTCGCGGGGCTCGGCGTGCTGCCCGAGGCGCCGAGCGTGGTGCTGGGGGTGTTCGCCTTCGTGGCCGGGTTCGCGCCGGGGGCGGTCACCGGCGGGCTGCGGACGCTGCTGACCTCGCTCGTTCCCGACCGTGCCGTGGCCCAGGCGCTGTCCACCGAGTCGATGCTGATGTCCGGGGTGTGGGCCGTGTCGCCCGTCGCGGTCGCCGGACTCGCCCTCGGCGTCGCGCCGCGCGCCCCGCTTCTCCTCGCCGCCGCTCTGATGGCGTCGTCCGTCACGGGCCTGTGGCGGCTGCCCGCCCGCTGGGACGACGACGGGGCGCGGGAGGGGGAGGACGGGGGCCCTTCGACCCTCCGCGTGCTGGTCCGCGCCTGGCCTGTCTACGTCACCGGCGCCGCCAGCCTCACCCTCCTCGGCCTCGCCGAACTCACCCTGCCCGCCCTGCTGGAACAGCGCGGCATCGGCGTCGGCTGGACCGGCCCCATGCTGGCCGGCATGGCCGCGGCGGCGGCACTCGGGGCGTTCCTGTACGGGCTGCGGGCGTGGCCGGGACGGCTGCGGACGCGCAGTGTGGTGCTGATGTGCGGCATGTCGGCGTTCGTGGTCCTCGCCGCCCTGATACCGGGCGCGGCCGGCATCGCGGTCGCCCTGGCGCTCGCGGGCGCACTCCAGTCGGGTGCGCTGATCACCCGCAACCTGGCCCTGCGGGAGGCCGTGCCACCGGGTGCCGTGGCCGCCGGCTACTCCGTGATGTACGCGGCGGCGGGGGCGGGTTACGCGGCGACGGGGTCTCTCGCCGGTGGGCTGCTCCAGGTGGTGGCCCCGTCCACGGCCGTTCTGGCGGGCGTGGCGCTGGGGCTGCTGCTCACGGCGCTCGGCTGGTGGGGGGAGGTGCGCGGCGAGGCGCGGGCGCGGGCGTCAGACACGGGCGGCCGTACGGCCGGTGGCGTCGGCTCCCGCGCGGAACGTGCGCCGATAGCTGGTCGGGGTGACGCCGAGCGCCTGTTGTAGGTGCTGGCGCATCGACTGGGCCGTGCCGAAGCCGGCGTCCCGCGCCACCTGGTCGACGGACAGGTCGGAGGACTCCAGCAGATGCCGGGCGCGCTCCACCCGCTGCTGGGTGAGCCACTGGCCGGGGCTGATGCCGACCTCCTCGCGGAAGCGGCGCGTGAAGGTCCGTACGGACATGGCCTCCTGCTCGGCCATGTCCCGCAGCTGGATCGGCTCGTGCAGCCGGTCCAGGGCCCAGGCGCGGGCCGCGGTCGTCGTGGCCAGCTGCGGCTCGGGCACCGGACGCTGGATGAACTGCGCCTGTCCGCCCTCGCGATGAGGGGGTACGACCGTACGGCGGGCCACGGCGTTGGCGACGGCGGTGCCGTGGTCGCGGCGCAGCATGTGCAGGCACAGGTCGACCCCGGCGGCGACGCCCGCGGAGGTCAGGACGTCACCGTCGTCGACGTACAGGACGTCCGCGTCGACCTTGATCTGCGGGAAGAGCCGCTGGAGGCGCTCGGCGTCGGCCCAGTGCGTGGTGGCGGGGCGGCCGTCGAGCGCACCGGCGGCGGCGAGGACGTAGACGCCCGTGCAGATGGAGGCGAGGCGGGTGCCGGGGCGGATGTGGGCGAGGGCCGCGGCCAGCTCGGGGGTGAGGACGCCGTCGTCGTAGACCGGGCCGAACTCGTAGGAGGCGGGGACGATCACGGTGTCGGCGGTGGCGAGGGTCTCCGGGCCGTTCGGCACCATGATGTCGAAGTCGGCGTCCGTACGGACCGGGCCCGGTGGCCGGATCGAGCAGGTGACGACCTCGTACAGATGCCGTCCCCCGGCGTCTCTCGGGCGCCCGAAGATGCGGTGCGGGATGCCCAGCTCGAAGGGGAGCGCGCCGTCCATGGCGAGGACGACGACGCGGTGCGGGCGGAACTCCGGTTCACGGGTGAGGGAGGACTCCATGGCCCGATCCTAACGAATGCTGTCCTTCGGGCCACTCGATGCGGTGGGATCGGGCCGGGATGCTCTAGGCGTGACCCAGACGACAGAGGCCGCAGCCGCCGCCGCACAGGAGACCCCGAGCCCCAGGAAGCCGCGCATCCACCGGGCGTGGTTCGTCGCCGCCGTCACCTTCGTGACGATCATCGGCGCCGCCGCCTTCCGGTCGCTTCCCGGGCTGCTCATCGATCCGCTGCACCAGGACTTCGGCTGGTCGCGCGGCACGATCAGCGCCGCGGTCTCCATCAACCTCGCCCTGTACGGGCTCACCGCCCCCTTCGCCGCCGCGCTGATGGACCGCTTCGGCATCCGCCGGGTCGTCGCCGTGGCGCTGACCGTGATCGCGGTCGGGTCGGGGCTGACGGTGTGGATGACGGCGGCCTGGCAGCTCATGCTGTGCTGGGGTCTGCTGGTCGGCCTCGGGTCGGGATCGATGGCGCTGGCCTTCGCGGCGACCGTCACCAACCGCTGGTTCACCGAGCGACGCGGTCTGGTCACCGGCATCCTGACCGCCGCCTCCGCCTCCGGCCAGCTGATCTTCCTGCCGGTGCTGTCCTGGATGGTGGAGCGGCACGACTGGCGCCCGGCCGCCGTCACCGTCGCCCTCGCCGCCCTCGCGGTCGTCCCCTTCGTCTGGCTGCTGCTGCGCGACCACCCGGCCGACGTGGGCCTGAAGCCGTACGGGGCGACGGAGTTCGTGCCCAAGCCGGAGCCCGTGCCGGGCGCCGCCCGCCGCGCGCTGAGCGTCCTGGCCAAGGCCGCCCGCACCGGCCCGTTCTGGCTGCTGGCCGGCACCTTCGCGATCTGCGGCGCCTCCACCAACGGCCTGATCCAGACCCACTTCGTGCCCGCCGCCCACGACGCGCACATGCCGGTCCAGGCGGCGGCCTCGCTGCTCGCGGTCATCGGCGTCTTCGACGTGGTCGGCACGATCGCCTCCGGCTGGTTCACCGACCGCTACGACGCCCGTCGCCTGCTCGCGACGTACTACGCGCTGCGCGGCGTCTCGCTGCTCTTCCTGCCGATGCTGCTGGCGCCCAGCGTCCATCCCCCGATGCTGTTCTTCATCGTCTTCTACGGCCTCGACTGGGTCGCCACCGTGCCGCCCACCGTGGCGCTGTGCCGGGAGCAGTACGGGGAGGACAGTGCGATCGTCTTCGGCTGGGTGCTGGCCTCGCACCAGGTCGGGGCGGCGCTGGTGGCCTTCCTCGGCGGTGTGGCGCGGGACGCCTTCGGGTCGTACGACATGGTCTGGTACTTCTCCGGGGCGCTGTGCGCGGTGGCGGCGCTGATGGCGCTGGTGATCCGGCGGAAGTCGGTGGTGGCGGTGGCGGTGGCCGCGGTCTGACCGGTCGGTCAGACGAACCGTCCCTTGTGGAACAGCAGGGGCGCCGCGTCCTCGTCGCCCGTGCCCAGCGCGGCCACCCGGCCGACCACGATCAGATGGTCGCCGCCGGTGTGCACCGCGTGGATCGTGCAGTCGATCCAGGCGAGCGCGCCCGTGAGGCGCGGGGCGCCGGAGCAGGGCGCCGCGTCGTACGCCACCCCCGCGAACTTGTCCGCGCCGCTGACCGCGAAGCCGCGGCACAGGGCGCCCTGGTGGGCGGCGAGGACGTTGACGCAGAAGGCGCCGGCGCGGGCGATACGGGGCCAGGTCGTCGACGTACGGCCGACCATGAAGGTGACCAGGGGCGGGTCGAGGGAGAGGGAGGAGAAGGACTGGCAGGCGAAGCCGGCGGGGCCGGACTCGCCGTCGGCGGCGGGTGCGGTGACGACGGCCACACCCGTCGCGAAGTTCCCGAGCACCCGCCGGAACTCGCCCTGCCCGACCGGCGCCCGCTCGTCCTCGCCGACACAGCGCAGGTCGGGCCGGGGCAGCGGGTCGAGGGGCGCGGTCGCCGCGTCGCTCGCCGTGGAATCCCCCGCCGCCGCCACGGACCGCAGATAGCGGACGGCGGCCTCGGCTGTGCCTGCTTGTCCCATCACACCCTCATTGAAGCTGACGGAGCGTCAGATAGGAAGGGGTGATGCGAGGGCGGCGCAGGCCTTCCGTACCCTGCGTGCATGGGGTGGGGAGAGAGACGACGGCAGCTCACGGACGCCTGGAAGTGGTCCGAGCTGCACACGGCGGCGGCGACGACCGCGCTTCAGGTGCCGGTGCTCTGGCTGCTCGCGTGGCTGACGACCATCAACGACGACGACTACGGCAGCGGGCTGGGCGGCGCGCTCGCCGGGATCTTCTTCCTGCTGGTCCTCGTTCTGCTGCCGTTCCTGGCCACCCTGTACGCGG
>JABFXD010001050.1 GCA_013361925.1 Streptomyces sp.
GGCCGGCCCAGTACGTCCGCCAGCAGCCGCATCCAGGCGGGGCTGCGGGTGCCGCCGCCGCACACGGCCAGCGTGCCGGTCAGGCCCGCCGCCTCCAGGCAGTGCCGGGCCGCGTAGCCGATGCCCTCGCAGGTCGCCCGGATGAGATCGGCCGGGGTCGACTCCAGGGAGACGCCGGTGAGTTCGGCGCGGAGCCGGGGTTCGACGAAGGGGGCGCGTTCGCCGGAGGGCGCGAAGTAGGGGAGGACGCGGACGCCGTGCGCGCCGGGCGGGGTGTCGGCGAGGAGGGTGTCGACCTCGTCATGGGCCACGCCCGTCGTCTTCAGCACCCAGTCCAGGGCGGCCGTGCCGACCATCGCCGGCATCGCGCGCAGCCAGTGGCCGGGGCGGTCGGTGGAGATGTGCAGGCCGGCCGGTTCACCGGACAGGTCGAGGCCGGTCGTGGCGACCAGGCCGGCCAGACAGGTCCCGACGATGAGCAGGCCGTCGCCGGGGCGTGTGACACCGGCACCGAGGGCGCAGGCCGCCAGGTCGTAGGGGCCGTTGGCGAGGGGGGTGCCGGCGGGCAGGCCCTCGCCCTTCGCCCCGCCCGTCGCCACCGGGTCGCTGACCGGGGCGAGCAGGCCGCGGCGGTGGGTCAGGCCGAGGAGTTCCACGACCCGGTTGTCGTAGGCGCGGGTCCTCGGGTCCAGGAACGGCATCGACGCGTCCGAGACGTCGGTCGTCGCGCGGGGTGCCCCGGTCAGCCGCTGGAACACCATGTCCTTGCAGTAGACGGCCGCCGTCGCCCTGTCGAGGGACTTCGGGTCGTGGCTGTCCAGCCAGGCGAGCAGGGGGCCGGGACAGCCGGGGAACATCGCGCTGCCGGTGCGGCGGAAGACGGTCTCGAAGGTGCCGTCCGCCAGCCAGCGGTCGACGAGCTCGGCCGCCCGACCGTCCATCCAGGAGACGGCGGACCGAACGGGCCGCCCGTCCCCGTCCAGCAGCCACACACCGTCGCCCTGGCCGGTGAGCCCGGCCAGCTCCACCTCCGCACCGCTCACCTCCTCCAGGACGGCGACGACGGCCGCGTACACCTCCCGCATGTCCTGCTCCACGAACCCGTCACGCATCCCGAGGCCCACCGACCGTGCGGCGACCTTCAGCTCCCGCCCCTCTCCGTCGAACGCGGCGGCCTTCACCGTGGACGTACCGACGTCGATCCCGATGTACATCGCAGGCTCCCTATGACTCGGTCCGTCAGCTCAGCGAGTGCGCCAATGGTTCCCCCCTGGCCCAGCGCCCTACCTCCGCCGCTGCCGTCGCCGCCGCCTTTTCGGCCACCGCTCGGCTCGCGCCGCCCAGATGCGGGGTGAGGACGACACGGTCGCCGAGCCCGGGGGCGAGCAGCGGCGAGCCCGGCGGCAGCGGTTCCCGCTCGTAGGTGTCCAGCGCCGCCGCCGACAGCTGCCCCCGCGCCAGCGCGGCGCACAGCGCGGCCTCGTCCAGGAGGGGGCCGCGGGCCGCGTTCACCACCACCGCGCCGGGCGGGAGGAGGGACAGTTCGCGGGCGCCGATCAGGCCCCGGGTCTCCGGGGTGAGACGGGCGTGCAGGGTGATCGCCCCGGACCGGGTGAGGAGTTCGTCCAGGGACGTCATGCGCAGCCCGTGGATCTCACCCCGGACGTACGGGTCGTAGACCATCACCTGCGCGCCGAAGGCACACAGCGCGCGGGCCACCCGGCTGCCGACCGCGCCGTAGCCGACCAGGCCGACGGGGAGGTCCTCCAGTTCGAGGCCGCTGTGTTCGTAGGTGTAGTACGCCGAGCCCTTCCAACTCCCCTGCCGGGCCAGCAGGTCGTGCGCCTGCGGGATGCGGCGGAGGGCGGCGAGGAGCAGGCCGACGGTGAACTCGGCGGTGGCGGCGGCGTTGCGGCCGGGGGTGAAGCAGACACGGACGTCACGCGTCCTGGCGGCATCCAGGTTGACGTTGACCGGGCCGCCCCGGCAGACCACGACCAGCCGCAGCCGCCCGGCGGAGTCCAGGACCCGTTCGGTGACCGGTGCCATCTGGGTGACCAGCACCTCCGCGCCGTCCTCCAGGGCCGCGATGACCTGGTCCTGCGTACCGCACGCCTCCTGGACCTCGGCCACCGGACCGAACGGCTCCAGGGGCCAGCCCAGGGTCAGTTCCCGTACGTCAACGGCCTGTTCGGGCAGTTCATGGGCCAGGGCCCGGGCGATCAGCCGGGGCTGTACGAAGTGGTCACCGGCCGCGACGATCCGCAGGGGGTCACTCATCGCAGGCTGTCTCCCGTCTCGGCGTCGAAGACTTGCGTCAGCTCCCGGTCCGCCACGACCCGCACCCGGTCGCCGTGGGCCAGCCGTACGTCCGGGTCGGTCACGACCACCAGGGGGCGGTCCACGCCGTCGAGCGCCAGGGTGGCGATCCCCGACTCCAGCAGGGGCTCATGGGCCACGACCCGGGCGGGCAGGGCGTCTACGGCGTCCGACAGCCGCAGGTCCTCGGGGCGGATCCCGAGGACCAGCTCGCGGCCCTCGGCCACGGGGACGGGGAGCGCGAGGCGGACGCCGTCCGACAGCCGGGCGTGTGCGTCGGCGGTCGCCGTGCCCGGCAGGAGGTTGATCGCCGGCTCGCCGACGAAGTCGGCCACGAAGACATTGGCCGGACTGTCGTAGATCTCGTACGGCGTGCCCAGTTGCTGGATGACGCCGTCCTTCATCACGGCGATCCGGTCGGCGAGGGAGAGGGCCTCCTCCTGGTCGTGGGTGACCAGGATGGTGGTGTGGCCCAGGTCCCGCTGGATGCGCTTGAGTTCACGGCGGGTGGTGTCGCGCTGGCCGGCGTCCAGGTGGGAGAGCGGCTCGTCCAGCAGCAGCACGTCGGGTTCGCGGACCAACGCCCGCGCCAGGGAGACACGTTGCTTCTGGCCGCTGGACAGGGTCGCGGGGCGGACGTCGAGGATCTCCGTCAGGCCCACCCGCCCGGCGATGTCGGCGACCTTGCGGGAGACGTCGGCGCGGCTCGACCCGCGCCGCGCCCGCAGCCCGAACGCCAGGTTCTCCGCCACCGTCAGCGGCGGGTACAGCGCGTAGTTCTCGAACGCCACCCCCATGTTCCGGGCCTGCGCCGGGGCCGCGATCACCGACCGGCCGTCGACCAGGATGTCCCCGCCGGTCACCGTCTCCAGGCCCGCGATCATCCGCAGGGTGGTGGACTTGCCGCAGCCGGAAGGGCCGAGCAGACCCAGCAACTCCCCTGAGCGCAGGCTGAGATCGAGGCCTTGGACGGCGTCCACCGGCGGTCGGCCGCGCGAGCGGTAGGTCTTGCGCAGATCACGTAGTTCCAGCCGGGTCATGGCCGCCCCTCGTCACACAGACCTCGTAACGGACCTTGTGCTCGTCCAGGTCGCGCAGCGCGTCCGCCGGTGCCCCGTCGTCGACCAGGAGCAGGTCGAAGCGGGAGAGGGGGGCGACGCGGTGCAGGGCGGCCCGGGCGAGCTTGGTGTGGTCGATCAGCAGGACGTTGCGGGCGGCGGAGTCGAGCATCGCCCGCTTCACCGACACGATGTGCTGCTCCTGGTGGTAGGCGTACCCCCCGTGCACGGCCGACGTGGACGCGAAGCAGACGTCCACCCGCAGGGCCTCGATCGCCTCGACGCAGGAGACGCCGAGGAAGGAGGAGTGCAGGGGGTCGTAGTCGCCGCCGAGGGCCATGAGGTGGATGCCGCGCTGGTCGGAGAGGAGGTTGATGGCCTCCAGGAAGTTGGTGACGACGGTGAGGGGCGTGATCTCGCCGAGGCGCAGGGTCCGCGCTATCTCCAGGGTCGAGGTCGAGTCGTCCAGCATGATCGCCATGCCGGGCTCGATCAGCCCCACCGCGTGTGCGGCGACGGCGGCCTTCTCGGCGCGCATGGCTTTGAGGCGGTACTGCACGTTGGACTCGAAGACCCCGGACGGCTGAGCGGTCACGCCTCCCCTGAACTTCCTGACGATTCCCTGCCGTTCGAGCTCGTCGAGGTCCCGGTGGATCGTCATCAGGCTCACCCCGAACCGCTCGGCGAGTTCCGCGGCGGTCGCCGAGCCGTCGGCGAGGACCTGCTCGGCCATGGCGGACTGGCGGGCCGCGGGACCCTGCTGTGCGCTGTTGTTCATCGTTTCCCGATCCGTCGTCCTGGGCGCTGCGGCCGGTCGGCCTCGAACAGCAGCAGGTTCTCAGGCCGGACCGTCAGCCGTACCGGATCGTCGGGACGCAGACCGGTGGTGTCGGCCCGGGGCGCCACCAGGGACACGCGTTGCTCGCCGACGCGGACGGTGACCTCGACGGAACGGCCGAGGACCTCGGTGACATAGACGGTGCCGGTGAGTTCCTGGCCGGGGCCGTGCAGGGCGAGGTCACGAGGGCGGATGCCGACGACGACGTCGGTGCCCTCCTCGGCCGCTCCCGGCAGGGGCAGCTCCACCTTGCCGTCCGCCGACCGGAAGCCGCCCCCGGTGACGGTCCCCGGCAGCAGATTGATCCGCGGCCGTCCGAAGGCGCGGGCCACCTCCGTGTCGTAGGGCCGGTACCAGATCTCGTCCCGTGTTCCCGTCTGGACGATCCGGCCGTCCCGGATGACGCCGATCCGGTCGCCGAGCGCCAGGGCCTCGACCGAGTCATGGGTGACGTAGAGGGTGGTCGTGCGCCGCACGGCCCCGATGGCCTTCAGTTCGGCGCGCATCTGCTGGCGGAGCTTGGCGTCCAGGTGGCTGAGCGGCTCGTCCAGGAGGAAGGCGCGCGCCGGGCGCACGAGGACCCGGCCGAGGGCCGTGCGCTGGCGCTGGCCGTTGGACAGCTGGCCGACGGGTCGGTCCAACAGGCCGTCGATGCCGAGGAGTTCGGCGACCGTACCGATCGTCTTCCGGGCCTCGGCGGGCGGCACCCGGTACCGGGGCGAGCGGAGCGGCGAGGCGAGGTTGTCGTAGACCGTGCGGTGCGGATAGAGGGCGTAGCTCTCGAAGCACATCGCCACGCCCCGGTCGTAGGGCTCCACGCCCCGCATGTCCTTCCCGTCGATCTCCACCGTGCCGGAGTCGGGGAGTTCGAGCCCGGCGACCGTCTTGAGGGTGGTGGTCTTGCCGGCTCCCGAGGGGCCCAGCAGACAGAAGAACTCGCCCTCCCGCACGTCCAGTTCGAGCCCGTCGAGCGCGGTGACCCGGCCGTACGTCTTCGTCACGCCCCGCAGCCCGATCATCAGGACTTCACCGCCCCGAAGGACAGGCCCCGCACCAGATACCGCTGGATCAGCAGGGCGAGCAGCAGGGGCGGCACGACCGAGACCAGCGCCGCCGCAGCCGTGAGGTTGTACTTGGGCCGGTCGCCGCCGAGGAAGGACAGGGCGCCCACGGTCACCGTCTGGGCCTCGTTGGAGGTCAGGATGAGCGGGAAGACGAAGTTGTTCCAGGCGAAGATGAAGGCGAGCAGCGACACCGCCGCGATCCCCGGTTTCACCAGCGGCAGCGCCACCTTGAAGAAGGCCTGCTTGCGTGAGTAGCCGTCCAGCAGGGCCGCCTGCTCCAACTCCGGTGTCAGATCGGCGAAGTAGGACCTCATGATCCACACGATGAGCGGCAGGGTGACCAGTTGCAGGACCCAGATCATGCCGACGTACGTGTCGAAGAGGCCGAGCTTCTCGTAGAGCACGAACAGCGGGATGATCACCGTCAGTTCGGGGGCGAAGCGGAAGGAGAGGAGGGTGAACATGAGGTTCTCGGAGCCCTTGAAGCGCCAGCGCGCGGAGGCGTACGCGGCCGGCAGTCCGACCAGCAGGGACAGCAGCACCGCCCCCAGCGACACCACCAGGCTGTTGCCGAAGAACCGCACGAACGGGATGCCCTCGCTGTCGCCGAGCACCGTGCGGTAGCCGTCGAGGGTGGGGGAGAAGGAGAAGTAGGTGCTGAAGAGCTGGTTCGCGGGCTTCAGGGAGAGGATCAGCATCCAGGCGACCGGGAAGAGCGCGAAGACGAAGTAGAGGATGAGTGCGGCGTCCGCCAGCCACCCCAACAGGCGTTTTCTGAGAGTCACTTGGCCTCGGCCGCCTTCCGCTGGATCTTCCCGAGATGGCGTACGAGGACCATCGCGGCCAGGTACACCACGGCCCACAGCACGATCGTGTAGCTGATGCCGAAGCTGTACCGCTGGAAGCGGATCGCCTCCAGGTACGCCCGGATCTGGAGGACCATGGTCGAGTCGCCGGGCCCGCCCTCGGTCAGGGCGTAGATGATGTCGAAGACCTTCAGCGAGTCCATGAACCGGAAGATCACCGCGACCAGGACGTACGGCCAGAGCATGGGCAGGGTCAGCCGCCGGAAGGTGTACCACCACCGGGCGCCGTCCACGGCCGCCGCCTCGAAGGGGGAGGTGGGCAGCGACCGCAGACCCGCCAGCGCCAGGATCGCCACGAACGGCGTGTAGACCCACACGTCCACGGCGATCGACGACAGCAGTGCGCCGGTCGGCGTGTCCGTCCACTGCACGCCGCCCAGCCCGAAGGGTCTCAACAGGTGGTTGACGACTCCCACCGACGGCTGGAGCATCAGCTTCCAGATGATCGCCGCGATGACCGGGGCGATCATCAGGGGCAGGATCAGGATCTTCTCCAGCACCCGGCCGACGCGTGAGGACCGGTGCAGGAGCAGGGCCACGGCGACACCGAGGACCGTCTCGACCGCGGCGGCTCCGACCGCGTACAGCACGGTCACCCAGGCCGAGTTCCAGAAGGCGTCCTGGGTGAAGACGGTCCGGTAGTTCTCGAACCGCACCATGTCCGGCTGGGGTTTGCTCGCCGAGAAGTCGAAGAGCGTGTAGTACAGGCCGAGTCCGAACGGGTAGAGGATCCCGCAGGTCAGCAGCAGCGCGGGCACGATCAGGACGTACGGGCGCAGGGCGAGCCGCATGACAGCTCAGCCCACCTTGCCGGCGAGATCGCCCGCCAGCCCGTTCAGGACCGACTCGGCACCCTTCCCGCCGTAGATCTCCTGGAGGGCCGCCGCCCAGCTGGTCGTCGCGTCGAAGAACTGGGCCTGCGGGGTGAACTGGATCTTCGTCTGGTCGACGACGGTCTCGAAGGTCTCGATGAAGCCGGGCAGGTGCCGCATCTTGTCCTTGTAGGCGGCGTCGGCGGCGACCGACTTCCGTACCGGGTCGATGTGGTTGTGCGTGATCGCGCTCCTGCGCAGATGCTCCTTGCTGGTCGCCCACTGGAGGAACAGCCAACTGGCGCTCTTCTTCCTGCTCTTGGCGTTCATGCCGAGCGACCAGATCCACATGTTGGTGGCGAGCGACCCGCCCGGCCCCTTCGGCCCCGGGTGGAAGGCGATCTTCCCGGAGGCGGGGCTGGCCCCCTCGACGGCCTGGAAGTAGGCGGCCGTGTCGGCGTCGAACAGCATCCCGGCCTTCTTCGCCCCGAGGTCGCTGGAGCACTGGTACCAGGTGTACGACGTCCAGGACGGCGGCCCGCCCCGCTTGACCATGCCCGCCCAGTCCTCCGTGAACGCGATGGCCTGAGGGGTGTTCATGGCGGGTGTGAGCTTCTCACCGGAGACCGTGAAGTCGCGCAGCCCGTTCCGGGCGTACATGGTCATGAAGCCCGGATGGATGGTCGCCCAGCTCCGCGACCCGCGCACGGCGATGCCGTACATGCCGTCGAACCCGGCGCCGGGCGCCTTGTCCTTGATGACCCCGGCGATCTCCCGCAACTCCTCGAACGTCTCGGCGGGTTGAAGACCCAGCTTCCTGAACACGTCGGTGTTGTAGGCGACGACGTTCGTCTCCCACCCCCACGGCAGCGCGTACTGCCCGCCCTTGCCGAGCGGCGCGCCCGCCTTCAGTGACCACTGGTCGGCCTGGAGGAGGTTGGGGAAGAAGTCGGTCTGGTCCCATTCGGCGCCCGTGGCCGAGGAGTTGCGCATCCACGGGCCGAGGTCCTCCAGCCACCCCGGCGGCCCGTACTGCCACACCATGTACGCGCCGAGCATGAAGACGTCGTAGGAGGCGCGCCCGCTGGACAGGTCCACGGTGAGCTTGTCGAAGTAGTTGTCCTCGGGGAAGACGTCGTACTCGACCTCGATGCCGGTTTTCTCGGTGAACGCCTTCAGGTCGGCGATCAGCGCGTCCGTGTACGGATGCTTGTTGAGCAGCGCCTTGACGGTGGTGCCCTTCTCCCGCTTCCAGTCGAAGGAGCCGGTGACGTCGTCCGCGGCCGAGCCGTCGCTCTTGTCGTCGTTCCCGCCGAACCCGGCACCGCAGGCGGACAGGACGGGGGCCGCGGCCAGGGCGGCGCCGAGCGCGAGGAAACGTCGTCGGTCGTGCGCGTGCGTGTCCATCCGTGACCTCCAGGTGGGGCTGGCCAGGTGCGGGGTAACACGTCGAGTCGACTCGATAACAGAGGGTGTAACGGCGGAAGATGGCCGTCAATCCCTCGCGCACGCCCAAATCTCAGGGCAGAGTGAGAAGTTCACGGATCATTGTGTGCTCAGCGTGTGCGGGAGGCCGGGATGGAGCAGGAGACATGGCTCGGGATCGACCTCGGGACCCAGAGCGTCCGCGCGCTGCTCGTCACGGCCGACGGCACGGTCCTCGGCAGCGGCTCGGCCCCGCTGCGGGGACGGCGTGACGGCGTACGGCACGAACAGGACCCGGGGGAGTGGTGGACGGCCGTGTGCATGGCGTCCCGGGCGGCCCTGCGCGATCACTCCGGCGGGGTCGGCGGTCTCGCGGTGTGCGGCACGTCCGGGACCGTGCTGCTCTCGGACGACGCCGGGCGGCCGGTGAGCCCGGCGCTGATGTACGACGACGGGCGGGCCTGGGCGGAGGGGGAGCGGCTGCGCGGGGCGGGCCTCGCGGTGCAGAACACCTGGGGGCTGCCGAAGGCGCTGTGGCTCCGCCGGATCCATGGGCCGGGCCGGATCACCCACCAGCCCGACGTGATCACCGCGCACCTCACGGGCGGCCCCGTCCCCACCGACTCCAGCCACGCCCTGAAGACGGGGTACGACGCGGCGGCCGAGTCCTGGCCGGACGTCCCGGGCCCGCAGGTGCCGCTGCCCGGTGTCGTACGCCCCGGCACCCTCCTCGGCGAGGTCTGCGCGGGTGCCGCCGAGGCCACCGGCATCCCCGCCGGCACCCCCGTCGTCGCCGGGATGACGGACGGCTGCGCGGCCCAGATCGCGTCCGGCGCCCTGCGCGCGGGCTCCTGGAACTCGGTGCTCGGCACCACCCTGGTCCTCAAGGGCGCCTCCCCGACGCCGGTCCACGACCCGACCGGCGTGGTCTACAACCACCTCGCCCCAGACGGTAGTTGGCTGCCAGGGGGCGCCTCGGGCGTGGGCGCGGGCGTGCTGACGGCGGCGTTCGCGGGCGCGGACCCGGCGGTGATGGACCAGCGGGCGGCGCGGCACGAACCGGCCGGGGCCATCGCCTACCCGTTGGTCTCGCCGGGCGAGCGCTTCCCCTTCCTGGCCCCCGGAGCGACGGCCCTGCTCCTCGGTGAGCCCGCGGGCGAGGCCGACCTGTGGGCCGCGCTCCTCCAGGGCGTCGCCTTCACCGAACGCCTCTGCCTGGACTACCTCCACCACCTCGGCGCCCCCCTCGACGGCCCCCTCTCCTTCACCGGCGGCGCCGCCCGCAGCCCGTACTGGAACCAGCTCCGCGCCGATGTCCTGGGCCGCGAGGCACGGGTACCGGAGCAGACCGAACCGGCCCTGGGAATGGCCGCGCTGGCAGCTCACGGCGTCACCGGACAGACCCTCCCGGACATCGCCGACCGCATGGTCCGCGTCCGCACGGTCGTCACCCCCCGCCCCGACCGCACGACCCGCTTCGCCGAGCCGTACGCCCGCCTCGTCGACGAACTGACGACCCGGGGCTGGCTGCCGCCCCCGGTCGCGGCACATGCGCACGCCCGCCTGGGCCGGGATACTGCGGACTCATGAGCAGCGCGACCCTCCTCCTCGCCCGTCACGGTCAGACCGTCTGGCACGCCGAGAACCGCTACGCCGGTGTCAGCGACATCGCCCTCACCGACGAGGGCCGCGCCCAGGCCGAGGCGCTCGGACGCTGGGCCGCAGCGCACCCCGTGGACGCGATCCGGACGTCCACGGTGTCCCGGGCCATCGCCACCGCCGCCCCCGCCTGCCGCGCCCTCGGCCTCACCTCCCACCCCGAACACGGGCTGCGCGAATGCGACTTCGGGGTGGTGGAGGGGCGGACGCTCGCCGAGTTCGCCACGGAGAACCCGACCGCCGCGGAGGCCTTCCGCACCGACCCGGTGGCGAACCCGTTCCCCGGCGCCGAGGACCCGAAGGAGGCGGCGGCGCGCGGCACCGAGACCCTCCGCCGCATCGCACGGGACCACCCCGGCGAACGGGTCCTCGTCGTCGCCCACAACACCCTGCTCCGGCTGGTCCTGTGCGAGCTGCTGTCCATCCCGCTCAGTGAGTACCGCCGGGTCCTCCCGCGGTTGCGGAACGCGGCGATCACCGAACTCCGCGTGACCGCCGCGGGATCCGCCGCACTTCTCTCCCTCAATGTGCCGTGCGACCTGCGCCTTCCGTAGCACCATGGGCACATGACGGAGATCGACACCTCGGTACCCCATTCGGCCCGCATCTGGAACTACTGGCTCGGCGGCAAGGACAACTACCCGGTCGACGAGGCGGCGGGCGACGCGTACACCGCCGTCTTCCCCGGCATCGTCACCATCGCCCGCAGCAGCCGCGCCTTTCTCGGCCGCGCCATCCGGTACCTGGTGCAGGAGGCGGGCGTACGTCAGTTCCTGGACGTCGGCACCGGCCTGCCGACCGTCGACAACACCCATGAGGTCGCCCAGCGGATCGCCCCGGAGTCGAGGATCGTCTACGTCGACAACGACCCGCTCGTCCTGACCCACGCCCGCGCCCTGCTCACCTCGACCGCGGAGGGCGTGACGGCGTACGAGGACCTCAGCCTGTACGAGCCGGAGCGCATCCTGGACCAGGCGGGCAAGACCCTCGACCTCTCCCGGCCCACCGCCCTGATCCTCAGCGGCATCCTCGGCCACGTCGCCGACCACGACCTGGCCCGGGACCTCGTCGCCCGCCTCCTCGCGGGCCTGCCCTCGGGCAGCTACCTCTGCGTCAACGACGGCTCGCGCGGCACCGACCCGGACTACGAGCAGGCCCAGGACGGCTACAACGAGACCGGTGCCGTCCCGTACTTCCTGCGCCCGGTCGAGCAGATCACCGCGTACTTCGAGGGGCTGGAACTGGTGGACCCGGGTGTCGTCTCGGTGCCGCTGTGGCGCCCGGACGCCGGCGCCCGCCCGGAGCCGATCGGCCAGCACGGCGGCGTGGGCCGCAAGCCGTAGCCGCCGCCGGAACGGAGGAAGCCCCCGCGAGTCACGTCCTCGCGGGGGCCTCCGTCATTCCGCCTGCCACGTGAAGGGTGAGAAGACGATCACGAGCAGGACGTATTCATACACCCCTCAGGGCGCGAGCAGCAGCACATCCGCACGGGACCTGGCCGCCTCGTAACGCCGGGCCACGTCCTGCCAGTTGACGACGGCCCACATGGCGTCGATGAAGTCGACCTTCTGGTTCCGGTACTGGAGGTAGAAGGCGTGCTCCCAGGCGTCGAAGACCAGGATCGGCACCGAGCCCTGGCCGACGTTGCCCTGGTGGTCGTAGACCTGCTCCACGACAAGACGGCCGCTCAGCGGCTCGTAGGCCAGCACGCCCCAGCCGGACCCTTGGGTGGTCGCGGCGGCCTTGGTGAGCTGTGCCTTGAACCCGGCGTACGAACCGAAGGACTCGGCGATCGCGTCGGCGAGGTCGCCCACGCCGTCGGCGGCGAGCGGCTCACCGCCGCCGTCGCCGGTCATGTTGTGCCAGTAGATCGAGTGCAGGATGTGCCCGGAGAGATGGAAGGCCAGGCTCTTCTCCAGGCCGTTGAGCGCCCCCCACTGTTCCTTGTCCCGCGCCTCCGCGAGCTGCTCCAGCGTGTCGTTGGCCCCCTTCACGTACGCCGCGTGGTGCTTGTCGTGGTGCAGCTCGATGATCTCCGGGCTGATCACGGGGGCGAGCGCGGCGTAGTCGTACGGCAGTTCAGGGAGCGTGTAGACGGGCATGGAGGGTCCCCTCAGGAGCTTGTTGCAAGTAGCTTGCAACAACAAGCTAACAGCAAAAAGCCCCCGGGTGGATCACACGGGGGCTTTCGGGCGGTCGGTTCAGGTCAGCTCGCGGCCCGCCTGCGCTGCCACGCGTAGCCCACGGCCGCCAGCACCACCGTCATCACCCCGGTCGAGTACAACTGCACCCGCGTGTCCGCCTCCCGCGCCATCAGCACGAAGATCCCGGCCATCCCGGCCAGTGCCACCCAGGTCAGCGCCGGGAACGCCCACATCCGTACCGTCAGCTTCTCCGGCGCCTCGCGCTCCAGCTGCCGGCGCAGCCGCAGCTGGGAGACGGCGATGAAGATCCAGACGACCAGGATGACCGCGCCGATCATGTTGAGCAGCCAGGAGAAGACGTCGTTCGGGCGCCAGTAGCTCAGCACCACGCAGGCGAAGCCGAACACCGAGGACACCAGCACGGCCACCCGCGGCACCCCGCCGGAGACCCGGCCCAGCGCCTTCGGCCCCTGCCCCCGCTGCACCAGCGAGTAGGCGATGCGCGAGGAGCCGTAGATGTTGGCGTTCATCGCGGACAGCAGGGCGACCAGCACGACCACGTTCATCAGCTGACCCGCGCCCGGAATGCCGAGGGAGTCGAGGGCGGCGACGTACGGGCCCTTGGCCGTCACGGCCTCGGAGTCCCACGGGACCAGCGTCACGATGACCGCCATCGAGCCGATGTAGAACAGCGCGATGCGCCACATGGCGGTGCGGACCGCGGTGGCCACGCCCCGCACCGGGTCCTCCGACTCCGCCGCCGCGATGGTCACCGTCTCCAGACCGCCGTACGCGAACACGGAGGCGAGGATGCCGATGACCAGGCCCTCACTGCCGTTCGGGAGGAGGTCGCCCAGATGCGAGGCGCCCGGCGAGTCCGTGCCCGGGAGGACGCCCGCGATCGCCAGCACCCCCAGCACCAGGAACAGACTGATCGCCCCGACCTTCAGCGCCGCGAACCAGAACTCGAACTCGCCGAAGTTCTTCACGGCGGCGAGGTTCGTGGCGCAGAACACCACCATGAACAGCGCCACCCACGCCCACTCCGGCGTCCCCGGCAGCCAGCCGGTCACGATCTTCGCCGCGCCGATGCCCTCCAGGCCGACGGCCGTGCAGAGCAGGACCCAGAACGACCAGCCGGCGGTGAAGCCCGCCCAGGGGCCGATCGCGCGCTCGGCGTGGGCGGAGAAGGAGCCCGAGGACGGATACGCGGCCGACATCTCGCCCAGCATCCGCATCACCAGCATCACGAGGAGCCCGGAGAGGGTGTAGGCGAGGACGATCGAGGGCCCGGCCGCGGCGATACCGGCGCCGGAGCCCACGAACAGACCGGCGCCGATCACCCCGCCGAGGGCGATCATCGACAGGTGGCGCTGCTTCAGGCCGTGGGAGAGGGAGGCGCCGGGCTCGGGTGGGGCCGGGGCGGCGGTGGTGCGGGGCATGGGAGCGATTCGTCCAGTGCGTGAGACGGCGTGCGGGGGCAAAAACGCCCACAGTCTGGGCAGCCTCTCCGGTCAGGAGGAGAGGCTGCCCAGTATGCGGACGCCGTCCGTACAGGCTGTGACTAGGCGGCCACGCTCGTGTAGTGGGAGGCGTCGCCCTCCACCGAGTAGCTCTCCTTGCCCTCGATGCCGACCGGGATGTCCCCGGCGACGGTCACCCGGTGCAGACGGCGGGCCTGGCGGTCGTAGTTGTCGACGGCGTAGTGCTGGGTGATGCGGTTGTCGAAGAGGACCAGCTGGTTCGGCGACCAGCGGTGGCGCAGGATGTGCTCCGGCCTGACGACGTACGACTGGAGCAGGTCGAGCAGGGTGCGCGACTCGGTCACCGACAGACCCACGATGCGCTGCGCGAACCCGCCGATGAACAGGCCGCGTTCACCGGTGAGCGGGTGGACGCGGACCACCGGGTGGGCGGTGCGGTACTTGATGGAGGTGAACTGGGCGCGCTGGGCGGCCTTCTTCTCGTCGATGTCCTCGGCCGGTACGGCGTAGTCGTAGTCGTTGGTGTGCTCGGCCCACAGCGTGTCCGCCAGCTGCCTGAGCGGGTCCGGCAGACTCCGGTACGCCGCCGCGGAGTTGGTGATCAGGGTCTCGCCGCCGTACGGCGGGAGCGTGATGCTGCGCAGGGTGCTGGCCTGCGGCGGGTTGAGGACGAAGGTGACGTCGGTGTGCCAGTGGCTGGCGCTGCCCTGCTCGCTGTCGACGGGCAGCACGTTCGCGGCGCCGTCGACGGCGGGGACGGTCGGGTGGGCGGTGGTGAGGTCGCCGAAGTGGCGGGCGAAGGCCTGCTGGCCCTCGTCGTCGAGGTCGACGTCGTCGAAGACGAGCGCCTTGTGGATGTTGAGGGCCTCACGGAGGGCGGCGACGGTCTCGCCGTCCAGCGGCTTGGCGATGTCCACGCCCAGGACCTGGGCGCCGATGTGGGCGGTGACCTTGCGGATGTCGAGCGTCATGACGGTCAGTCCTTTCAGACCAGGGTGGCGGTGTACTGGTTGGCGGGGCGGGGGAGGCCGTAGCGCTCCCGCAGGGTGCGGCGCGGGCCGTACTCCTCGCGGAGCAGCCCGCGGGCGCGCAGGATCGGGACGACGTGGTCGACGAAGAGGTCGAGGCCGGAGGGCAGCACGGCCGGCATGATGTTGAAGCCGTCGGCGGCGCCGAGCGTGAACCACCGCTCGATCGCGTCGGCGACCTGCTCGGGCGTCCCGGCGAAGGTGAGATGCCCGCGTCCGCCACCCAGCCGGCCGATCAGCTGCCGTACGGTGAGCCGCTCGCGCCGGGCGAGGCCGACGACCAGCGTGTACCGGCTCTTGGCGCCCTCGATCGCGTCCTCGGAGGGCAGGTCGGCGGGGAGCTCGGCGTCCAACTCCAGCGTGCCGACGGGCAGTTGGAGCAGCCGCTCCAGATTGGCCACGCCGTGCTCGTGCACGATGTGGTCCTCCAGCTCCTGCTCCGCGGCCCGTGCCTCGGCCTCCGTCGAGCCGATGACCGGCACGATGCCGGGCAGTACCTTGAGGTGCTCGGGGTCCCGACCCGCCTGGACGACCCGGGACTTGAGGTCGGCGTAGAAGTCCTGCGCGTCCTTCAGGGTCTGCTGGGCGGTGAACACCGCCTCCGCGTACCGGGCCGCGAACGCCTTGCCGTCCTCGCTCGACCCCGCCTGCACCAGCAGCGGGTAACCCTGCGGGGAGCGCGGCACGTTGAGGGCGCCGCCCACGCTGAAGTACGTGCCCTCGTGCCGGGGCGGGTGGATCTTGGTGTCGTCGCCCCAGACACCGGTCGCCTTGTCGGCGACGATCGCGTCGTCCTCCCAGCTGTCCCAGAGCTTCAGCGCCACGTCCAGGAACTCGGCGGCCCGCGCGTACCGTTCGGCGTGCGCCGGTTCCGCGTCGAGACCGAAGTTGCGGGCGGCCTCGGCGCCGGCGGTGGTGACGATGTTCCAGCCCGCCCGGCCACCGCTGATGATGTCGAGCGAGGCGAACTTGCGGGCCAGGTTGTAGGGCGAGTTGTAGGACGAGGACGCGGTGGCGATCAGGCCGATGTGCTCGGTGGCCGTCGCCAGCGCGGTGAGCAGCGTCAGCGGCTCAAGGGCGCCCGCGGGCCGCTGGCTGACACTGCCCCACAGCTGGGGGCTGTCGGCGAGGAAGAGGGAGTCGAAGGTGCCGCGCTCGGCGATCCGGGCCAGCCGGACGTAGTGGTCCAGCTCGACATGCGCGTACGGATCGCTCTCCGGAAGCCGCCAGGAGGCCTCGTGGTGCCCGGTGGTCATCAGGAACGCGTTCAGGTGCAGCTGTCTGGTGGTCAT
>JABFXD010000894.1 GCA_013361925.1 Streptomyces sp.
CGTCATCGGTGTCGAAGACGACGTGGCTGGCGGACGGGATGTGCTCGACGGAGACGACGGAACCCTCGGGGGCCACGGAACCCCCGGGGGCCTTCGAGCCGGACGGCGCACCGCCTCTCGGCGACCGCGACCAGTGCGGCGCCCCGCCGCCGAGCCCGGGCACGGTCCCCTCACGGCTGACCGCGTACGGCAGCGGCCTGCCGCCCGTCACCTCGGACCAATGGGACTCTGCCAGGGTCTCGGCGGCCTCGGCCCGCTCCAGCTGCGCCTGGGCCAGCGCCCGCCGGGTGCCGTCGCTGTCGGCGACGCCGCCCACGCCGGTGTCCTGCCGCTCCTTCAGCTCACTCAGTACCCGCTCGGCGTCGGCCCGCAGCCGCCGGGCGTCGCTGAGCGCGGCGCCCGCGTCGATGGCCTCGTGCTCGTCCACGGTGAACTCGGCCGGCTGTTTGCCCTTGTCGAGGGGGCGGGCGGCGGTCTGTTCCGTCGGCCGGGTGAAGACATGGCCCTGGTCGACGACGATGCGTTCGGTGATCTGTGCCGACGGCACCGAGACGCCTACCGGGACGACGCCCGAGGCCTCGGTGTGGGTGCTGCCGTGGTGGAAGGTGAAGGTGAACTCGACGTGGCCGTCGTAGTGGTGGAGCGGTGTCGGGATCTTGGCGTTGGTGAAGGTGCGCCCGCCGGTGAACTGGTCGCCGCGGGTGCGGCGTCGGAAGCCGCCGCCGAAGGTCACCGCGGCTCCCAGCTTGCTCTCCAGGGTGCCGGCGACCGCGCCGACCTGGCCCAGCAGGAAGAACTGCCGTGAGTGCAGGTCGCGTCGGCCGAACACGTAGGTCTTCTCGGTGGCGAGGGCGACTTCGGCCCTGGGCTCGGGGCGCGTGTGCGTCAGGCCGAGCAGGTCCGCCCTGACCGACACCCACGCCTCACGGCCGTGCACCCGGAACGACTCGCCGCGCAGCTCGCCGCCCCGGGTCAGCTCAGGGAGGGCGGCCATCAGCCGGTCCTTGGTGAAGCCGCCCATCACCAGCTCGCTACGCCGCTGCCCGGTCCGGGTGACGTCCGACCAGGCGCTGCCGAACACCCTGGCGCCCTCGCTGTCGAGCAGCCCCCGCAGGGACTGGACGTCGGGCAGGTCCCGGACGAGCTGGCCGTCGGACATGCCGTGCGTCAGCAACGACTCCGGCGGCCGGGGCACCTCGACCTGTGCGGGGACCGCGTCCGGCCGCTTGGGGGGCCGAGGCCGTCCGACGCCGGGTTCGGGAGCCGTGAAGCGGGCCCGGTCGGGCGCCGCGACCCTGACGGTGTCGGCGCTCGGCAGCAGCGCCTGGAAGCCGATCTCGGCCTCGCCGACACCGCGCACCCGCACCCCGAAGGTCCGCCTGGTCATCGGGGCGAAGCCGAGCGCCGCCTGGCCGGTGCGCCGGTTGTCGACCGCTGCCCGGACACGTGTGGTGTGGTCCGTGAGCGCCTTGTCGAACGACGCCTTGGCCCCGTCGAGCCGCTGCTCCAGCGCGTCGATCTCGCGCTGCGGGCGACCGGCCGCCGAGGCATCCTCCAACTGGCGCTGGAGGCCCGCCACTTCCTCTCGCAGTCCCTTGAAACGGATCTGTTCGTCGACCGCGTCCTTCGGCACGCGGGTGTCGACCCCGCGCCCGAAGGGCCGCCAGCGGTCGCGGACCTCGAAGTGCAGCCGCGCCACACCGTCGTAGACGCTGCCGGGCACCTTGGTCTTGGTGCCGGCGGCGGAGCGGATGCCGGAAGAAGAGTCGGCGAGGTGCTCGGACTGGGTCGTGTGGGCGAGGGTGCCGCCGCCGAAGACCTCGGCCGGTGAGCCGCCGATCGGATCGGAGGTGCCGACGACGGTCACGTTGGTGCCGTGGGAGGTGATCTGCGGCCCGTCCAGTCCGCTCTCCGTATGCCCGCCGCCCGTGCCGCCGACGGTGGCCGAGTGGAACTCGGTGGCCTTGGTGTCGGCGGTGTGGATCATCTCCTGCACACTGGCGCGGATGGCCACCTCACGGCCGTTCACCCGGACGACCCACGGCTGTCCGGCCATCATCGACTTCAGCCGGCGCTGGAACTCGGAGGCGGGCAGCCGCTCCGCGAGCTTGGCTCGGGCCGTGTTCCAGTCGGCGGCGGAGCCGAACAACTTCGGTCCGTTCGGGTCGAGTTGCCGCAGGACGTCCTCCACGAGCCGGGTTCCGGCCGCGTCCCCCCGCACCGGACGCGTGTCGAGGACGACGTCCTCGGCGCCGAGCCGCAGCGAGTCGGCGATGCGGTCGGGAACCCGGCGGTACTGCTCGGGCCGGTGGGCCGCGCCGGTCGCGGGGTCGGCGGGCAGGTCACGGACCGGGAAGGCGAACTCGCCGTCGCTGGTCACCGTGAACGTCCGCTCGTCGCCCCGGCCCGGCAGCGCGTGGGAGATCTTCGCCTCGACCGTGTAGGTCACCTCGCCCTTGAACACGGCCGCCGGTTCGACGGTCTTGTTCTTGGCGACGACACCGCCGCGGACGTCGGTGCCGTGACCGGCGACGGACTCCTTGTGCCGTACATGGCCGAGCGTGAAGGTGACGTGCGGGGCCTTGAACCCGGCGCGCTCCCACAGGGTGCGCCGTACGTGCGAGTCCTTCTGGACGGACGCGGCAGCCGCGGACTCCGTGCCCTGCTCGAACTCGAAGTCCTTCTCGACCCGCAGGTACTCGGTCATCCGGGCGTCGGCCGCGGTGATCCGGATGTCGGCGGTCACCGGCCCGGCGCGGAAGCTGCCGCCCCAGGTGTCGCCCGCGGTGAGACCGGCGGTCCTGGGCTGGAGGGCGATCGAGTCGAAGAAGTGCGCCACCTCGCCCTCGACCTGGTCCCAGCGTTCCCCGAACGGGTCGGCGAGCTGCCGCCGGAGCTCCTTGACCACCTGGTCACCGGGGAGTTCGAGGACGACATCGCCGTTGCCGATCCGCCCCGAGTCGGACACCCGGAGCGGGGGCCGCACACCGAGCCCGGTCCCCGCGCGCGCAGGGGGCGTGGGCGTGACGGTGTCCGGGCGGCGGAAGACCTGGCTGCCCACGCCCTCCGCCGTGATCTCGTACCGCTGTGTGTGGCTCTTCGGGAGGGCGACGACGAACCGCACGTCGGTCCGGCCGCCGTGGGTCGCGCTCTCCCCGACGCGTCCGATGTGCGCGTCGACGCCGACGGTGGCGATGTACACCGTCATCGGTTCGGGGTACTTGGCGGCGGCCACGCTGCTGTGTCCGCCGGACACCCCGTCGGCGGCGCGGGACCGGTGCGCGATGCCGCCGCCGGGGGCGTGCACGCCGAGGGTGAAGTCGCTGCCGAGTTCCGGCTGTACACCGCCCTGCGCCAACTGGCCGTGGCCGAGGGCCGAGCCCAGTCGGCCGCCCGTCTCGTCCGCGACATCGCTGAGCAGGTTGATCTCGGCGGCGTCCAGGGTCCGCACGTACTCCAGCGACTCCAGCCGCCCGCTCAGACTCAGCTGTGCGTTGGAGCGCAGGGGCGTGGGCAGCGGGGTGCTGCGCGCGACGGTGCCCCGGGTGAGCTGGGGCAGGGTCGCCGCGAGCTGCTCCCGGGTGGCCATGTCGTGCGCGGCCGGGCGTACGTCGGCCCAGTCGGCGCCGAAGTGCTCGCGGCCGGCACCGTCCACGAGGTCGGCGAGCCGGGGCGACTGCGCGGCGTCCAGGGCGCGTTCCTCGCCGGACAGGACATCGAGGACGACCGCGTGGGAGGGCAGTCCGTCCCAGACGCCGGGTGCGGGCCGCCAGGCGTGGTCGCCCTCTTGCAGGGCGGGGGCCGCCATCCGGCGCGGGCCCTGGGGCCGGGTGGCGGCGGAGAAGGCGCCGGGTTCGGGGACGGGGCGGGCGTCGGCGGCGTCCATGAGGACCTGGAAGCCGAGCCGGGCCTGTCCACCGGACGGATGCGGAGCGCGGCCGACGCCCGGGGTAGAGCCGGCACCGAGGGGGTCGGCGCGGTGGACGAAGGAGAGCGTGGCCACGCCGTCGAAGACGGCGCCGGGCACCTTCATCTTGACCGCGGTACCGGCCCGGACCGACTGCTGCGCGGTCAGCGCGCCGTCG
>JABFXD010000534.1 GCA_013361925.1 Streptomyces sp.
GGACGATCCGTCGGAGGCGGTGGACGCGGCGGCGTTGCTGCCGGGGTTGCGGCGGGAGTTCGAGGTCGTGGAGGAACGGCCGTACGGGGGCACGGTGTTGCATATCGCGTTCTCCGGGATCGCCCATAACTTCCGGGATCAGTCGCCGGAGACGTTGGAGTTGCTGGAGCGGTGTTTTGCTGCGGAGGATGCGGCTCTGGCGGATGTGGGGCATGACTTCGTCGCGATGGTTTGCCGGCGTCGGCCCTAGGTTCGTCTGCGGGTTCGTCGTGGCTGGTCGCGCAGTTCCCCGCGCCCCTGACGGGGCGCTTCAGGGACCCGGCGTTCCGTGCAGCGCGCCCGGTCGGGCCAGGGTCGCCGCTGCCGCGCGGCTCGCCTTGCGGCCCATCGCCGCACGGGAGGTCTCCCTCAGGAGGACTGCCGCACGGAACGCCGTCGTGGACAGGCGGCCATGTCTACGGCCGTACAGCCGGACCCTGTTGAGCGTGAGCAGCGTCCACAACCGAGGGGACACCTGGGAGTCGCCTCCCAGGTGCACCGCCTCGGCGGACGGCTCCAGCTGTGTCGCGTAGCCCAAGTCCCTTGCCCGTAGGCAGAACTCCGTCTCCTCCGAGTAGAGGAAGAAGGACTCGTCCCACGGGCCGCAAGCGGTCGCGCACTCCCGGGAGATGGCCATCAGCGCGCCCGTCGCCCAGTCCGCGCGCGTGGGTTGCCGGTACGCGGCCGGGTCGGTGACCAGCTCGCTCAGGGCCGGGAAGCGTCCCGCTCGGGTGTTGCCGATGACCGCCTCGCCCAGCGCGCGCAGCACGGTCGACTCACGGCGCAGCGAACGATGCGGTACGTCCTGACCCTCCTCGTACAGCAGGGGTACGGCGATCCCGACACCGCCCCCGAGGCTGTCCACCAGGCGTTTGGCGCAGCCCTGCCGCATCCTGACGTCGGGGTTGCAGATCAGCGCCACCTCGTGGTCGCCGGCCGCGCCCAGCGCCGCGTTGATCCCGGCCGCGTACCCGGCGTTGCGGCCGGTCTGGACGATCGTGGTGTCCGGGGCCAGCGTGCGCAGGACCTCCACCGTGTCGTCGGCCGAGTCGTTGTCGGCGACGACGAGCCGCCAGTCGAGGCCGGCCATGCCGTCGGGGAGCGCGGCGAGGAATCCGGGAAGCACCGCGGCGCTGTTCCAGGTGACGACGATGACGGCGACGGTGCTCATCGGGACTCCACTAGTTGGGGGAGCTTGGATTCTTCGGTCGGCGTGCGGAGTGCGGGCACTTCGCGGGCTGCTTCCGCCTCGCGGCGGACGAAGCCGAGGTAGCTGCCGCCCGCGCCCAGGACCAGGAAGAACATCCCCGCGTACATGGGGAAGCTGAGCGCGTCGAAGGTGGCGCTGATGACCAGGGCGACCAGGGCCGAGGCGAGGAAGGCCTGGCCGAGTTCGCGGTCCGAGTCGGTGCGGGCGAGGCGGCGGATGGCGCCGCCGGTGTGCATCCCCGTGATGAAGAGGGCGAAGAGCGCGATCAGGCCCAGGATGCCCATCTCGGCCAGGGTGAGCATGTACTGGTTGTCCGTGAAGAAGTAGAGGTCCGGGGTGAAGGTGCCGAAGCCCCGCCCGAACCACGGGTGTTCATCGAAGTACGGGACGATCGCGCTGTACTTGACCGTGCGCGCCTGGGTGCTGCTGTCGGAGTTGGACAGGAAGCTGGCGAACAGGTTGGTGATCGTGCCGATCAGACCGGGGATGATCACCTTGAACACGGCCACCGATCCGAAGACGAGGCCGATGGCGGCCCAGCGGCGCTGCGGCTTCCAGCGGGGGATCATCACCAGGATCACGATCAAGGCGCCGATGATCGACGTCCTGGACACGGTCAGCGGCAGGGCGCCCGCCATGATCGCCACGGGGGCCCAGCGGCGCCACGCGCGCACATGTCGCCGTACCGGGTCGAAGGCCTGGTGGACGGCGAAGGGGACCAGGATGGCCAGCATGCCGCCGAACTCCAGCGGGTGGGCCGTCGTGGAGCGGGGCCGGGTGAACGAGCCGCGGTCCATGGCGCTGATCCCGGCGGTGCTGGACTGGAGGCCGGGGATGTGGATGGAGTCGGCGATGTTGGTGGCGGCGAAGAAGTCGTAGTAGCCGATCAGGGCGACCACCGTGCCCATGACCACGAGCCGCCGCATCAGGGTCTCCAGCCGGCTGCGCTCCTGGATGCCGGCCGAGGCCAGCACCACCAGCGCCACCCAGACACCGAGCCCGATCAGGCCCCGGTCGGCACCGAGCACCTCCTCGTGCGAGCTCTCCCGGGTCGCGTCCGCCAGGTAGGAGAGGAGTACGGCCGCGGCGAGCAGGCACATCACCACGCGGACGAGCCGGGTGCCCCGGGCGGGCAGGATGCGGCCGCCGAGCCAGGTCGCGAGGTACCAGAGAAGGCCGAGGAGGGCGAAGACGTTCGCGGGGGTGCCGACCCCGCCCAGTGCGGGCAGGGTGAGGTTCGACGGGACGAAGAAGGCCAGTGCCAGATAGCCGGTGAGGATCGTGGTCGCGTCCAGGCGCCGGGCCAGCAGCCCCTTGGGCCGCTCGGGGGGACTGGCCCGGTGGCGCCGGGGGACGTAGCCGGGCTGGGCGCGCCCTCGGCGCCGTACCACCGCGACGCCTTCGGCCAGGATCGACAGCAGGAACGCGCCGACCATCCCGACGATGACGACCGCCGCGATGTTCTGGTAGCGGCTCTTGGGCTGCGAGACCGGTGTCTGCGGCAGGACGACCGGCGCCGTCTGCACCGCGTAGACCGCGGGCACCTTCGAGGCGGCCTGGAGTGCCTTCAGCTGCTCGCCGGTGAACTTGGTGAGCGTGGTGGTCTCCCGGAGCACCTTCGCCCGGTCGGTGCCGGTGACGCTCAGGGTGAGCAGCGGGCTGTCGGCGTCCGGCGCGAAGCCGACCGTGTACCGGTCCGTGACGCCCCGGGAGCGCAGCTCCTTGGCCGAGTCGCTCGACTGCAACGTCCTGATCAGGACGTCCGCGGTGACGACCAGCGAACCGCCCGCGTTCGACAGGGGGTTGCCGAAGGTCGGCGCCAGGTCGGCGATCGCCGAGGAGTCGAGCAGGGTGACGGAGCTCTGGGACTCGTAGGAGACCGGGACGGTCCGGAACAGATAGCCGCCCGCGAGGACGCTGAGCAGCACGAGCGGCACCATGCAGTACCAGCGCCTGCGCATGATCGCCAGGAGGTCGCCGAGACTCATGAGTCCTCCCCTCGATACGACTCCGCACGCAACCGGCGTGATCCGGTGGCGACTTGCCCCGGTTGATGCGAGTATCGGGGCCGACGGAAGGAATCCCCGCTGTGTCGCCTCGTGAGGTCGCCGAAGCGCTGCTGCGCCGCTGGTACGTGCTGGTGTTCGCGCTCGTGCTGACGGCCGCCGGAGCGTACCAAGTGCTGCATCCCGCCCCGCGGTTCCTGAGTTCGGCGGTGGTCGTCCTCAAGCCGCCGGTCACGGGCAACCAGCCGAACCAGCTGACGAACCTCCAACCGCCGCTCGCCACCCTCTCGTACGGCGTCGTCCAGCAGCTCGAGTCGCCCGCCGGGCGCAAGGAGCTGGAAGCCGCCGGTGTCCATGGGGCGTACCAGCTGATCCCGCGCAACAGCGGCACCAGTGCCACACCCCGCTACCTCATCCCCTCGCTCCAGGTGCAGGTGAAGGGGGCGAGCGCCGCGGAGGCGGACACGGCGGTCAGCCGGGTCATCGACGTCTACACCCGGCATGTGACCGCGTTGCAGGAGGCCGAGGGGATCCCGGCCGGGTCGCGGATCAGCGCGTCGGTCCTGGTGGCGCCGAGCGCCGCCCTGGTGCAGGGCACCCGGACCCGCGCCCTGGCGGGCACGGCACTGCTCGGTGGCATCGGCGGCGTGCTGGCGACGCTGTGGTGCGACCGGTTCGCGTCGCGCCGCAGGAGTCCTGAGCCACGTCGTCCTGCGGAGGAGCTCGCCGCGGCGGGCTGAGTGGTGGTTCACGGGCATCAGATACCGCGGCGCTTCCAGGACTCCCACCACAGCCACTCCCGGCCGCGTTCGGCCACGGCCGACCACACC
>JABFXD010000259.1 GCA_013361925.1 Streptomyces sp.
ACATCCGAGGTGACGTAGGCGTGGCTCTTCCGCCCCTTACCCCTGAACAGCGCGCAGCCGCGCTCGAAAAGGCCGCCGCGGCTCGCCGGGAGCGGGCCGAGGTCAAGAATCGACTCAAGCACTCCGGCGCCTCCCTTCACGAGGTCATCAAGCAGGGCCAGGAGAACGACGTCATCGGCAAGATGAAGGTCTCCGCGCTGCTCGAGTCCCTGCCGGGCGTGGGCAAGGTCCGCGCCAAGCAGATCATGGAGCGTCTGGGCATCTCCGAGAGCCGCCGCGTGCGTGGTCTCGGTTCGAACCAGATCGCTTCCCTGGAGCGTGAGTTCGGCAGCACCGGTTCCTGAGTCCGGCACCGTCCGGACCGGGAGTCCCGGGCACCCCGGGATTGCTGGAATAATCGCTGCATGGCTGCAACATTCCGGGGGACGACCCCCGAGCCCCCGGACGTACGTCCGCGGCTGACCGTGCTCTCCGGCCCCTCCGGGGTCGGCAAGAGCACGGTCGTCGCCCATATGCGCAAGGAACACCCCGAGGTCTGGCTCTCGGTGTCGGCGACGACCCGCAGGCCCCGCCCCGGCGAGCAGCACGGAGTCCACTACTTCTTCGTCAGCGACGAGGAGATGGACAAGCTGATCGCCAACGGCGAGCTGCTGGAGTGGGCCGAGTTCGCCGGGAACCGCTACGGCACCCCCCGCAAGGCCGTCCTGGAGCGGCTGGAGGCGGGGGAGGGGGTCCTGCTGGAGATCGACCTCCAGGGCGCCCGGCAGGTCCGGGAGTCCATGCCGGAGGCCCAGCTGGTGTTCCTGGCTCCTCCCTCCTGGGAGGAGCTCGTGCGCCGACTCACCGGCCGGGGCACCGAGTCGCCCGAGGTCATCGAGCGCCGGCTCGACGCCGCGAAGGTGGAACTGGCGGCCGAGCCCGAGTTCGACGAGACCCTGGTCAACACCTCCGTCGAGGACGTGGCGCGCGAGCTGCTAGCCTTGATGGACGTTGTGTGATCGTTTTCTAGATCTCATCCCAACTTTCGGAAGGCAGAGCGTGTCCTCTTCCATCACCGCGCCCGAGGGCATCATCAACCCTCCGATCGACGAGCTCCTCGAGGCCACCGACTCGAAGTACAGCCTCGTGATCTACGCGGCCAAGCGTGCCCGCCAGATCAACGCGTACTACTCGCAGCTCGGCGAGGGTCTCCTTGAGTACGTCGGTCCGCTCGTCGACACCCACGTGCACGAGAAGCCGCTCTCGATCGCGCTGCGCGAGATCAACGCGGGTCTGCTGACGTCCGAGGCCGTCGAGGGCCCGGCGCAGTAGTACTTTCAGATTGCGGTTGACTTTTCCACAGGCCCGACAGCGCGACTGTCGGGCCTGTGGTGTGTCATGGGAGTCGTAGGTTCGAGGGGTTCGAGGGATGGGAGACCTGGTGGACAAGCCGAGGGTCGTGCTGGGGGTCAGCGGTGGCATCGCCGCGTACAAGGCCTGTGAGCTGCTGCGCAGACTGACGGAGTCGGGGCATGACGTCCGTGTCGTCCCCACCGCCTCCGCGCTGCACTTCGTCGGCGCCGCCACCTGGTCCGCCCTGTCCGGCCACCCCGTCTCGACCGAGGTGTGGGACGACGTCCACGAGGTGCCGCACGTCCGCATCGGCCAGCACGCCGACCTGGTCGTCGTCGCCCCGGCGACCGCCGACATGCTCGCCAAGGCGGCCCACGGCCTGGCGGACGACCTGCTCACCAACACGCTCCTGACCGCCCGCTGTCCGGTCGTCTTCGCCCCCGCGATGCACACGGAGATGTGGGAACACCCGGCCACCCAGGAGAACGTGGCGACGCTGCGCCGCCGCGGCGCGGTCGTCATCGAGCCCGCCGTCGGGCGCCTCACCGGCGTCGACACCGGCAAGGGGCGGCTGCCCGACCCGGCGGAGATCTTCGAGGTGTGCCGCCGGGTCCTGGCCAGGGGCGTGCGCGAGCCCGATCTGGCCGGCCGCCATGTCGTCGTCAGCGCCGGTGGCACCCGCGAACCCCTCGACCCGGTCCGCTTCCTCGGCAACCGCTCCTCCGGCAAGCAGGGTTACGCCCTCGCCCGCACCGCCGCCGCGCGCGGCGCCCGGGTCACCCTCGTCGCCGCGAACACCGGTCTGCCGGACCCGGCGGGCGTGGACGTCGTCCCGGTCGGCACGGCCGTACAGCTGCGCGAGGCGGTGCTCAAGGCGGCCGCGGACGCCGACGCGGTCGTGATGGCCGCGGCCGTCGCGGACTTCCGCCCCGAGAACTACGCGACCGGCAAGATCAAGAAGAAGGACGGTCAGGACCCGGACCCCATCGTGCTGGTGCGGAATCCGGACATCCTGGCCGAGATCTCGGCCGACCGCGCCCGCCCCGGGCAGGTGGTCGTCGGGTTCGCCGCCGAGACGGACGACGTCCTCGCCAACGGCCGGACCAAGCTCACCCGTAAGGGGTGCGATCTCCTCGTCGTCAACGAGGTGGGCGAGCGCAAGACCTTCGGGGCGGAGGAGAACGAGGCGGTGGTGCTCGGCGCCGACGGCACGGAGACCCCGGTGCCGCACGGCCCCAAGGAGGCCCTGGCCGAAATCGTGTGGGACCTGGTGGCCGGACGCCTGCGCTGAATGTTTCATTCACTTCACAGAGCCCTCGAACCTCACTATTTGAGGCGTGGCGGCCCTGGCCAAGCTCGCTCCGGATTGGGCAGAATGCCCGTGCCGCAGGTCACAGCGCTCCCGACAATCGAGACGGGTGAGCCCGTGGCCGACCGCGACCGATAAACTGTTCTCGGACGATGCCGGGCGCAGCCCCCGAGCCCGTCCGCCCATGATCAGCCAGCAGCCGCTGCAACCTCAGGGAGCGTTGTGTCCCGTCGTCTCTTTACCTCGGAGTCCGTGACCGAGGGTCACCCCGACAAGATCGCTGACCAGATCAGCGACACCATTCTCGACGCGCTCCTGCGCGAGGACCCGACCTCACGGGTCGCGGTCGAGACCCTGATCACGACCGGCCTGGTGCACGTGGCCGGTGAGGTCACCACCAAGGCGTACGCCCCGATCCCGCAGCTGGTGCGGGACAAGATCCTCGCGATCGGCTACGACTCCTCGAAGAAGGGCTTCGACGGCGCCTCCTGCGGCGTGTCCGTGTCGATCGGCTCGCAGTCCCCGGACATCGCGCAGGGCGTGGACACGGCGTACGAGTCCCGCGTCGAGGGTGACGAGGACGAGCTCGACAAGCAGGGCGCCGGCGACCAGGGCCTGATGTTCGGCTACGCGACGGACGAGACGCCGACGCTGATGCCGCTGCCGATCTTCCTGGCGCACCGTCTGTCGAACCGTCTGTCCGAGGTCCGCAAGAACGGCACGATCCCCTACCTGCGCCCCGACGGCAAGACGCAGGTCACCATCGAGTACGACGGCGACAAGGCCGTCCGCCTCGACACCGTCGTGGTCTCCTCGCAGCACGCGTCGGACATCGACCTGGAGTCCCTCCTCGCCCCCGACATCCGCGAGTTCGTGGTGGAGCCGGAGCTGAAGGCGCTCCTCGACGAGGGCATCAAGCTCGACACCGAGGGCTACCGCCTGCTGGTCAACCCGACCGGCCGCTTCGAGATCGGCGGCCCGATGGGCGACGCCGGCCTCACCGGCCGCAAGATCATCATCGACACCTACGGCGGCATGGCCCGCCACGGCGGCGGCGCCTTCTCGGGCAAGGACCCGTCCAAGGTCGACCGCTCCGCCGCGTACGCGATGCGCTGGGTCGCCAAGAACGTCGTCGCCGCGGGCCTCGCCTCGCGCTGCGAGGTGCAGGTCGCGTACGCGATCGGCAAGGCCGAGCCCGTCGGTCTGTTCGTCGAGACCTTCGGCACCGCCAAGATCGAGGCCGAGAAGATCGAGAAGGCCATCGACGAGGTCTTCGACCTCCGCCCGGCCGCGATCATCCGCGACCTGGACCTGCTCCGCCCGATCTACGCCCAGACGGCGGCGTACGGCCACTTCGGCCGTGAGCTGCCCGACTTCACGTGGGAGAAGACGGACCGCGTGGACGCGCTGCGGACGGCTGCGGGGCTGTAAGGCTCGGCT
>JABFXD010000455.1 GCA_013361925.1 Streptomyces sp.
CGGTCGTACGTCGTCACGATGGCTCCCGGAGCAGACGGCAACAACAACCCCTCCCGCGTTTCCACCGTCGCATCCCTGACACCTGCCGGGGTTGCCCAGGGCCGCCGTTCGGGTGGCGGGGCCCGGACGGCGGTGTGAGTCTGGCTGCCATGACGATTCAGACGTCCAAACTCAGTGACCCGGCCGTCCGCGCCTTCGTCGACGCCGTCAACGCGCACGACCGCGACGGCTTCATGGCGCTCCTCACGCCCGGCGCGACCATGGCGGACGACGGTTCCGACCGTGACCTCAACGACTGGGTCGACCGTGAGATCTTCACCTCCCACGGCCACATGGAGGTCGACAACGAGTCCCGCGGCGGCCGTGACCTCATCGCCCGCTACAGCAACGACACTTGGGGCGAGATGCGCACCAAGTGGCACTTCGAGGTCGGGGACGACGGCCGGATCTCCCGCTTCGAGACGGGGCAGGCGTAACCGCAGACCAGCTGACGCAGGTCTGCGGCCCCCACCCGCGGACTCAGTACTGCGCGTACGACTGCTGCTGCCGCTGCTCGGTCAGCGTGATCTGCCCCGCCTTGATCGTCGCCAGCCGCGGCGCCCGCCGGGCGATCGACGAGTCATGGGTGACCATGATGAACGTCAGCCCGTACTCGTGCCACAGGCCCTCCAGCAGGCCCATGATGTCGTCGCGCGTGCCCTCGTCGAGGTTTCCGGTCGGCTCGTCGGCGAGCAGGACCTTCGGCTTCTTCACCAGCGCGCGGGCGATGGCGACCCGCTGCTGCTGGCCACCCGACAGCTCGGACGGCGCGTGGCCGAGACGCTCGCCGAGGCCCACGGACCGCAGCGCCTCCGCCGCCCGCTCACGCCGCTCGGACGGCTTGACGCCCAGCGGGACGAGGGCCGTCTCGACGTTCTCCTGGGCGGTCAGCGTCGGGATGAGGTTGAAGGACTGGAAGATGATGCCGATCTTCTCGGCCCGCAGCCGCGTCAGCTTCGCCTCGCTGATCCGCGCGAGGTCGACACCGTCCAGCTCCACGCTGCCCTCGGTCGGCCGGTCCAGGCCGCCGATCATCTGCAGCAGCGTCGACTTGCCGCCACCCGTGGGGCCCTGGATGACGAGCTGGTCGCCGTCCTCGATGGTGAGGTCGATGCCGCGCAGCGCCTCCACCGTCTCCTTGCCGCGCGTGTAGCGCTTGGTGACGCCGGTCAGTCTGTACATGGGGTGCTCCAGAAGTAAGGGGGACGGGGCGCCGCGACCCGGGGGGAACGGACGCGGCGCCCCTGCTCATGAGGGGTCAGGAGACGCTGCGCAGCGCGTCGGCCGGCCGCATCCGGGAGGCGCGCCAGCCGCCCATGGCGCCGGCGATCAGACCGCCGGTCACCGCGAGGCCGACCGCGAGGGCGATGGTGGTCAGCGAGACGGGCGCGGAGAGGGCGATCTCCATGGTGTTCTGCGTCGACTGCTGGCCGGGACCGCCGCCGCCGGGGCCGCCGCCCATGCCGCCACCGCCGCCTGTGCTGCCGAGCTGAGCGGTCAGCTTCGGGCTGATCGCGGTCACCGCGTAGGCCGCCGCGAGGCCCAGGCCGATGCCGAGGGCGCCGCCGAGGAGGCCGTTGACCATCGACTCGCCGACGACCTGCCGGGTCACCCGGCGGCTCGGCCAGCCGAGGGCCTTCAGGGTGCCGAACTCACGCACCCGACGGGACACGGCGGAGGAGGTCAGCAGCGCGGCGACCAGGAAGGCCGCGACGAGCACCGCGATCGACAGCCACTTGCCGACGCTGGTGGCGAGGTTGGAGGCGGTGGACAGGGAGCCGGAGACGGTGTCGGCGAGGTCGGCGGAGGTCGTCACCGTCGTACCCGAGATGTTCTTCTGGATGGTCGCCTTGACGGTGTCGATCTGCTTCGAGTCGGTCGCCTTGACGTAGATCGTGGTGACCTGGTTCTTGGCGTCGGCGAGCGTCTGGGCCTGCTTCAGCGGCAGGTAGACGTCGGTGGTGGACTCGCTGCTGGAGGCCGTGGCGATGCCGATGATCGTGTACTTGGTGCCGGAGATCTTCAGGGTCTTGCCGACCTTGTACTTGTTCTCCTTGGCGTACGACTTGCTGAGCACCACGACCTTCGCGTTGGTCTGCGCGGCCGTGAAGGTCTTGCCGGAGGTGATCTCCATGCCGGCCAGCGGGCCGAGGGTCTGGTCGGTGACGTCGACGCCGGCGACCGAGTAGGAGTTCACGTCGAACGAGGCGCCGCCGCCCTGCACCTGGGGCGCCGCCGTGCTGTTGCCGCCGCTGCCGCCACCGGGGCCGCCCTGGCCCTGGGACTGGCTGCTGCTGCCGGTCGTGGACTGGGCCTTGCCCTGGGTGAAGGAGCCGTCGACCTTGGTGACGTTCAGGGTGATCGCGCCGACGGCGTTCGCGACGCCGTCCTGCTTCGCGACCTTCGCGACCAGCGCGGCCTTGAGGGCCTGGCCGCCCTGGGTCATGACCCGGTCCGAACTCTGCGTCTCGTCGCTGTCGTTGGACTTGGCGTCGAACTCGAAGTTCGGTCTGCCGGAGCTGTTGCCGGTGGGCGCCGACCGGGCCTTGGTGACGGTCATGTCGGTGCCGAGGCCGTACAGCGACTTCAGGACCTTGTCCTGAGCCTGAGTCATACCGGCCGACACCGAGTTGACGGTGATGACCAGCGCGATACCGAGCGCCAGACCCAGTGCGATGACCAGAGCCGCCTTCTTGCGCCGGCCCAGCTCGCGCTTGAGATAGATGCCAAACATCCCGTTCCTCGAGGTTCGTGGCGCCCGCATGTGGGCGCGGCCTCAAGTTAGGGACGAAATGTTGAGCAGCCGTGAGTAAGGGATGTGTGGGACCTGAGAGGCGATGTGCGTGAGCTGAGAATCCGCGGACCGTCCCGAACTGCACGGCAGCCGTTCCACCCGCCGGTGTGCACTCCGCGGTCCCACGCGGAGCCCACCCCCAACCGGCGTGGTGGAACGGCTGCCGTCTCCCCCCTCGGTTTTGGACCGGAAGCTCGCTACTCCAACTGTGAAGCTCTTGTGGAGATGAGTTGAGCATAGGTCCGCTACCGGCCGCAATGGAGCGGAGTGAACTATTCCGGTTGTGCAAGTTGTCAAGCCGCGATGCCCATGAACGGGGCTCAGCCGCGCCCCACGTACGGCATCGCCGTCGCCAGCACCGTCGCGAACTGCACGTTCGCCGCGAGCGGCAGCTCCGCCATGTGCCGCACGGTGCGCGCCACGTCGGCGACGTCCATCACCGGCTCGGGCGCGACCTCCCCGTTGGCCTGCAACGCACCCGTCTGCATCCGCGCCGTCATGTCGGTGGCGGCGTTGCCGATGTCGATCTGCCCGACCGCGATGCCGTACGGCCGCCCGTCCAGGGAAAGGGACTTGGTGAGGCCGGTCAGGGCGTGCTTGGTCGCCGTGTAGGCGACGGAGTGCGGGCGCGGGGTGTGGGCGGAGATGGACCCGTTGTTGATGATCCGGCCGCCCTGCGGGGCCTGCTCCTTCATGTGCCGGTACGCCGCCTGCGCGCACAGGAACGCCCCGTTGAGGTTGGTGTCCACCACGTGCCGCCAGGCGTCGTACGGCAGTTCCTCCACCGGCACCCCACCGGGCCCGAACGTCCCCGCGTTGTTGAACAGCAGGTCCACCCGCCCGAACCGGTCCACGGTCGCCGCGAACAGCGCGGCCACGTCCTCCGGTCGCGCCACGTCGGTGCGTACGGCGAGGGCGGCGCCCGCGGGTGCGAGCGCCGCCGTCTCCTCCAGCGTCGCGGGACGGCGCCCCGCCAGCGCCACGGACCAGCCGGCCCGCAGCAGCTCCACGGCGACGGCCCGCCCGATCCCGGAGCCGGCGCCGGTCACGACGGCGATCTTCGATGCGTGTTCGGTCATGCCGGGAGCGTATGAGAGACGTCCGCGATGCGAAATGCGCCATCCGGCATGCGGATGGCTCCGGGGGGTCTCACTCGCCCGGGTAGCGCACCCCGATCCGCTCCCGCACCGCGTCCATCGTCCGCATCACGGCCAGCGTGCCGTCGAGCGGGACCAGCGG
>JABFXD010000625.1 GCA_013361925.1 Streptomyces sp.
ACCGTGATGGCGTCGGCACGGTAGCCGTTCACCGTGAACATGGAGCCGGTGAGGATGTTCGGCGGCTGGTAGGACTGCCCGTACTGGGTGCTGGTCGGGTCCATCCAGGTGCCGGTCCACTGGCCGCTCGGGTCGGCGATGCCGTTGTTCTGGGCCATCTTGGTCATCTTGTAGCAGACCAGGGTGCGGTTGCTGGTGCTGGTGCCGTCGATGCTCGGGGTGAGCCGGGTCTTCCAGAACACCTCGTTGCCGCTGAAGAAGGCCTCCTGCACACCGGCCTTCCGGGCGGCGAGGACCTTGGAGTACTGATCCTGCGTCCAGTACTCGTCATGCCCGGAGGACAGGTACACCTTGTGGTTCTTCAGCAGTGTCTCGCCGCGGGTGGAGACGTCCACGCCGGACAGATAGCTGACGTCGTAGCCGTTGCGCTCCAGCCACGACAGCATCATGTACTCGGAACCGTAGATGCCGTTGTCGCCGCCGATGTCCAGCGGCCGGTTGTAACTGACCTCGTAGGCACGGCCGTCGGGCGCGGGCCCGGCACCGCCGTAGAGGTCCTGACCGCCGTAGTCGTTGTAGGCCTGCCAGGTCTGGTCGCTGGTCTGTACGACGATGGAGGAGGTGCTGGAGTCCTTGCGGACCACGAACGGGTAGGGCATCAGACCGTCGCCGTCGGTCTGCGTCAGGTTCGCGATGTAGAGGCCGGACACGGCGTCGCTGGGCACGGTCCAGCTCTGGGTCACCGGCCAGTTGCCGCAGTCGACCAGACCGGTGGCGGCCTTCTTGGTGCAACTGGCGGGGTTGGACGTGTAGTTGGCGGGATAGACCGTCGCCGCCTGCGCCGCCGTCGACATCAGACGCGCGCCGTCACCGCCGTACCAGCCAAGGCGGTAGATCTCGATGCGGTACGAGGTCTTCGACTGGACCTTGAACTGGAGGGTGTCCCCGGCCTGGACGCTCTCCTTGGTGGTGAACCCCTGGATGTCGCCGTAGGAGTTGGGCGAGTACCAGTCGGTCGACGGGCTGCCGGCCTTGGAGTTCTCGCAGACGATCGGGTTCGAGCCCGATCCGCACGGATCGACCGCGGCCTGGGCGGATCCGGCCTGTGGGAGCACCGCCCAAACCAATGCTGCTGCGACGGCAAGGCGCACGCCCCTGAACCGTCTGCTCCATCTGTTCATGTGTACCTCTCAGCGGTGCTGTGCTGGACCGACCCGTGCGGGTGGGGTGAAGCGGGGACCAGTCAGCCGGCGAGTGCGTCGGTGAGCGTTTCCACCACGCGCTGCTGCTGGTCGGGGGTGATCTGCGGGAAGAGCGGCAGTGACAGAATCCGGTCCGCCGCCCGCTCCGCGTTCGGGAAGTCGCCGCGCTCGTGGCCGAGGTGGGCGTAGGCCGGGGTGAGATGGACCGGGGCCGGATAGTGCACCCCGGCGCCGATGCCCTCGGCGTTGAGCTTGCCGACGATGTCGTCCCGGTCGGCGTCGGTGACCTGGACGACGTACAGGTGCCAGACGTGGACGTTGCCGGCGGCCGTCACCGGCAGCACGATCCGGCCGGCGTCCACGAGGGAGGCGAGCAGTGCGTCGTAGCGGGCGGCCGCCGCCCGCCGGGCCGCGTTGCCGGCCGCCAGCCGTTTCAGCTTGGCCCGCAGGACGACCGCCTGGAGTCCGTCGAGGCGGCTGTTGAACCCGGGCACGTCGTGCCGGTACTTGGCGACGCCACCGTGGTTGGCGATCGCGCGCACCAGGTCCGCCGCCGACTCGTCGTCGGTCAGCACGGCGCCGGCGTCGCCGTAGGCGCCCAGGTTCTTGCCGGGGTAGAAGCTGGTCGCCGCGATGCCGGCGGTGCCGGGCGTACGGCCGTCGCGGCTCGCGCCCTGGCACTGGGCGGCGTCCTCCACGACCCGTACACGGTCGGGCAGTTGCGTGGCGAGTTCGTCCACCTCGGCCAGCTGGCCGTACAGGTGCACCGGCACCACGGCCCGGGTCTTCGGGCCCACCGCGGCCAACGCGGCCCCGGGGTCGAGGAGATGGCTGTCGGGCAGGCAGTCCGCGAGGACGGGGCGGGCGCCGATCCGGGCCACCGCTCCGGCGGTGGCGATGAAGGTGTTGGCGGGTACGACGACCTCGTCGCCGGGGCCCACGCCGCTCGCGCGCAGGGCGAGTTCGACGGCGTCGGTGCCGTTGGCGACGCCCACGACATGGGCGACCTCGCCGAAGTCGGCGTACTCCCGCTCGAACTGGCGCACCTCGTCGCCGCCGACGAAGGCGGTGTGGGCGAGGATCCGTTCGAAGCCGGCCCGCACCTCCTCGGCGACCTCCTCGTGCGCCGCCTTCAGGTCCACGAGCGGTATCTGGTTGTTCACGTGGCCGGTCCCCCCATAGTCACAAGTTCTTCCAGCGCCGCGGCGCCCGCCTCGCGCAGCCGCCGGGCCGGGCTCCCCACCCAGACCTCGCCCGGCGGTACGTCGCCGAGCACACCGCTGCCCATGCCGATCTGCGACCAGGCGCCGATCGTGGTGCCTTCCCTGACCAGGGCGCCGGAGCCGACGTAGGCCCCGCGCTCCAGCCGTACTCCCCCACCCAGCCGGACGCCCGCGGTGAGCGTGGCGAAGTCCTCGATCACGTCGTCGTGGGTGAGGACGACGTGCGGCATCACCGAGACATGCGCCCCGACCCGCACGGCGGCGGTGAGGACGCACTGCGCGAGCAGGACCGAACCGGGGCCGATCACCGAGGTTCTGGACACCACGGCCGTCGGATGGACGACGGTGGCGTACCGCTCCTCGGGCAGAGCGAACCGGCGGACGAGTCGGGCCCGGGCGGCGTAGTCCCGCGGGTTGCCGACGCACACCACTACCTGTACGTCGGGCAGTTGGTGCACCAGGTCGCCGCCGCCCAGCACGGGGACACCGTCCACCTCGGTGCCGTGCAGGGCGGGGTTGTCGTCGAGGTGTCCGAGCAGCTCGAACTCGCCCGCGTCCCGCACGGCCTGTGCGGTCTCCCGGGCGAAGCCACCGGCGCCGACGATCACAAGTGCCGTCATCTACCCGCCTGTTCACGCAAGGCGGCCACGACGCGGTCCTGCTGGGCCTCGGTCATCGTGTGGAACAGCGGCAGGATCAGCGAGTCGCGGGTGATCCGCTCGGTGACGGGCAGCGGGGCGTGCGGGTGGTCCGCGTAGGCCGGTTCGAGGTGTGCGGCCATGATCCCGCGCCGGGCGGAGACCCCGGCGTCGGCGAGCGCGCCGAGCAGCTCGTCCCGGCCGACGGGGAAGGCCGCGTCCAGCAGCACCCAGTACGACTGGAAGTTGGACTGACCGTGCGCGGGATCGCGTACGACGGTCAGACCGGGAACGTCGTGCAGCAACGCGTCGTAGCGGGCGGCCAGTTCGCGGCGCCGGGCGATCATGGCGTCGAGCTTGCCGAGCTGGACCATGCCGATCGCGGCCTGGACGTCGGTCATCCGGTAGTTGAAGCCGACTTCCAGGTACTGCTCCAGCACGGGCTTGTTGCTGGCGTGGCGCTCGGCCGCCGAGGCGTTCATGCCGTGCTCGCGCAGCCGGCGCAGCCTCGCGGCCCACTCGGCGTCGTCGGTGGTGAGCATCCCGCCCTCGCCGGTGGTGACGAGCTTGCGCGGGTGGAAGGACCAGGCGGCCAGCAGCGCCCCGTGCCCGACCGGCTTGCCGCCGACGGTGGAGCCGATGGCACAGGCCGCGTCCTCGACCAGGGGCAGGTCCCAGTCGGCGCAGGCGGACCGCAGCGCGGTCACGTCGGCCGGGACGCCGCCCTGGTGAACGGCCAGCACCGCCTTGGTCCTTGACGTGCGGACCGGGTCCACCGTGGTCGGTGTCAGATTGCCGGTGGTGAGGTCCACATCGGCGAACACCGGCTCGGCGCCGACGTACCGTACGGCGTTGGCGGTCGCGATGAACGACAGCGAGGGCACCACGACCTCGTCGCCCGGCCCCAGACCGAGCGCGACCAGGGACAGATGCAGGGCGGTGGTGCAGGAGCTGACGGCGATGCCGTGCTCGGCGCCGACCCGTTCGGCGAAGGCCTTCTCGAA
>JABFXD010000873.1 GCA_013361925.1 Streptomyces sp.
GCGGACGTCTTCCACGCGCCGGCGGTCATCCCGGCCGCGCGGCGCTCGGGCACGACGACACCATGACCGCCGAAGGCCGACACCGACCGGACGACGGCACCGAGGTTGCGCGGGTCGGTCACGCCGTCGAGCGCGACGATCAGCGGGTCCTCGCCGTCGTCGTAGGCGGCGCTGGCGAGGTCCTCGGGGTGCGCGTACTCGTACGGCGGGACCTGGAGGACCAGGCCCTGGTGGTTGAGGCCGTTGGTCATGCGGTCGAGCTCGGGGCGGGGGGCCTCCATGAGGTTGATCCCGCCGCGCTCGGCCGCGAGCTGGAGCGCCTCGCGCACCCGCTCGTCGTTGTCGATGAACTGCTGGACGTAGAGCGTCGACGCGGGCACGCCCTCGCGCAGCGCCTCGACCACGGGGTTACGGCCGACGACCATCTCGGACGTGCCCTTGCCGCCCCGGCCACGCGGCGCGGGGCGGCGCGCCGCCTGCTTCGCCTTGGCGTTGGCGATGCGGTTCGCCTTGTGCTTCTTGCGCATCTCGGCGGGGGGCGTCGGACCCTTGCCCTCGAGACCCTTGCGCCGCTGGCCGCCACTGCCGACCTGCGCGCCCTTCTTGCCGGACATGCGGCGGTTGTTGGCTGCCATGACCTACCTGTCCTACGTCGTCGAAATGTTCGTACGTCTATGAAGTGTGCCGCCCGGAGAGCCGGACGGCACAATCGATCTTCGTGACCCGGGTGGGACTCAGCGGGGGCCGAGGCTCCAGCGGGGGCCCTGGGGGCTGTCCTCGATGGCCAGTCCTGACTGGTTGAGCTGGTCGCGGATGGCGTCCGCGGTGGCCCAGTCCTTGCGTCCGCGGGCGGCCTCGCGCTGGTCGAGGACGAGGCGTACGAGACTGTCGACCACGCCGTGCAGATCCTCGCCGCGGTCGGTCTCGCCGGCCCAGTGCGGGTCGAGCGGGTCGAGGCCGAGGACGCCGAGCATGGCGCGGACCTCGGCGAGGCGGGCCACGGCGGCTTCCTTGTCGTCGGCGGCCAGGGCGCTGTTGCCCTGGCGGACCGTGGTGTGGACGATGGCGAGCGCCTGCGGGACGCCCAGGTCGTCGTCCAGGGCCTCGGCGAAGGCGAGCGGCACCTCGGCGGAGGGCTCGACATGGCCGGCCTTCTCCACGACGCGCTGCACGAAGCCCTCGATGCGGGCGAACGCCGACTCGGCCTCGCGCAGCGACTCCTCGCTGTACTCGATCATCGAGCGGTAGTGCGGGGTGCCGAGGTAGTAGCGCAGCACGATGGGACGCCAGGCCTTGACCATCTCGCTGACGAGCACGCTGTTGCCCAGCGACTTGGACATCTTGTCGCCGGCCATGGTGACCCAGGCGTTGTGCACCCAGTACTGGGCGAAGTCGTCGCCGAAGGCCTTGGCCTGGGCGATCTCGTTCTCGTGGTGCGGGAAGATCAGGTCGAGGCCGCCGCCGTGGATGTCGAAGGCGGTGCCGAGGTATTTGTGCGCCATGGCCGAGCACTCCAGGTGCCAGCCGGGGCGTCCGCGGCCCCACGGGGTGCCCCAGGTGGGCTCGCCGGGCTTGGCGGACTTCCACATGGCGAAGTCGCGCGGGTCGCGCTTGCCGGTCTCGCCGTCGCTCGCGGGCTGGAGCAGGTTGTCCAGCTCCTGCCGGGACAGCTCCAGGTAGCCGGGGAAGGAGCGGACGTCGAAGTAGACGTTGCCGTCGGCCTCGTAGGCGTGGCCGCGCTCGATGAGGCCCTGCATCATCTCGACCATCTCGGTCACATGCCCGGTGGCACGCGGCTCGTAGGTCGGGGGCAGGCAGCCGAGCGCGGTGTAACCGTCGTTGAACGCCCGCTCGTTCTCGTACCCGATCGACCACCACGGGCGGCCCTGCTCGGCCGCCTTGGCGATGATCTTGTCGTCGATGTCCGTGACGTTCCTGATGAAGGTCACGTCGTAGCCGCGGTACTCGAACCACCGGCGCATGATGTCGAAGTTGAGCCCCGACCGGATGTGCCCGATGTGCGGTGCGGCCTGCACGGTGGCACCACAGAGGTAGATCGAGACACAGCCCGCTGTGAGCGGGGTGAAGTCACGGATCTGCCGGGCGTTGGTGTCGTACAGGCGAATAGTCACGGGTCCAGGGTAGTAGGCGATGCCTAGTGCATCGGACGGATGTGGATAACAGTCACCCTGCGGTTCTGACGACGAGCGCGGTCGCCACCGCCATCAGCCCCTCGTCGCGTCCCGGGAAGCCGAGTCCGTCCGTGGTGGCGCCCGACACCGACACGGGTGCGCCCGCCGCCTCGGACAGGATCTTCTGCGCCTCGTCCCGCCGCTTGCCGATCTTCGGGCGCGGTCCCACGACCTGTACGGCGATGTTCCCGATCCGGAATCCGGCGTCCCGCACGATCCGGGCCGCTTCCGTGAGCAGGACGACGCCGGAGGCGCCCGACCACTCGGGCCGCCCGGTGCCGAAGTGCCGGCCCAGGTCGCCCAGCCCCGCGGCCGAGAACAGCGCGTTGCACGCGGCGTGGGCGACGACGTCGGCGTCGGAGTGACCGGCGAGGCCGGGGCCCTCGCCCTCCCACTTCAGCCCCGCGCACCACAGTTCGCGGCCCTCTTCGAAGGCGTGGATGTCGGTGCCGATGCCGACCTGGGGCAGCGGCATCCCGTCAAGAACCTCAGAAGCCATCGTTGAGCCTCCTGCGGGCCAGGACCGCCTCGGCGAGGACGAGGTCGAGGGGGCGGGTCACCTTGAAGGCCTCCTCGTGACCGGGGACGACCACGACGGTGAGGCCGAGCTGCTCCACCATGCTGGCGTCGTCGGTGACGTTGTCGCTGACGGTCTCGTGGGCGCGGACCAGGGTCGCGCGGTCGAAGCCCTGCGGTGTCTGCACGGCACGCAGCCGCGCGCGCTCGGGGGTGGCGACGACCGGCTCGGGGTCGCCGGCGACCGACGCGGGCTCGACCTCTTTCACCGTGTCGGCGAGGGGCAGCGCCGGCACGACGGCCGGTGCGCCGTCCCGTACGGCCTCGATGACGGCGTCGACGGTGTCCACCGGGACCAGCGGGCGGGCGGCGTCGTGGACGAGGACGATGTCGTACTCCGGCGGCAGGGCGTCCAGGCCGAGCTTGACGGAGTCCTGGCGCTCGGCACCGCCCGGCACGACCAGGAAGTCGGTGCGCTCGGGCAGGGCGTGGGCGTCGAGGAGGCTCTTGACCTCGGCGGCGCCGTCGGGCGGGGCGACGACCACGACCAGGGAGACCGCGCGGGAGGCGGCCATCGCGCGGACCGCGTGGATCAGCATGGGGGTGCCGTTCAGCGCGCGAAGCGCCTTGGGGGCGCCCGGACCGAGGCGTACGCCCCGGCCGGCGGCCGGGATCACGACGGCGGTACGGGCTTCCGCGCGGCTTGTCGCGAGCGAGGAGCGCGAATCGTCAGACATCGGTTCCTGTCAGGTTTGTGTGCTCGGCCAACGTGGGTACGACAGACAGCGTGCCGGGCGCGACGCCTTGACCGGACCCTTCCGTGACGCGCCGGTCGAGCTAGCTGCCCGGGCCCGGCACGCCAAGTATCGGGGGCATCCCTCGAAGAATTACGGGCATGCGGATGAATGCCTGCGATTGCCCGCGCATGCGCACATGCCTTCGGGCATGAACATGCCGCAGCGCCCGGCGACAGCTTTTACGTCGTCATCGGGCACCGCGGCATTATTCAGTGTGCTGAGCCGGGCCTGGCGGCAGCGGGCGTCGTCAGGACGCGAGGACCTCGTCGAGCAGGGCCTCGGCCTTGTCCTCGTTCGTGTTCTCCGCGAGGGCGAGCTCGCTCACCAGGATCTGGCGGGCCTTGGCGAGCATGCGCTTCTCACCGGCGGAGAGTCCACGCTCGCGCTCACGACGCCACAGGTCACGGACTACTTCCGCGACCTTGATGACATCGCCGGAGGCGAGCTTCTCCAGATTTGCCTTGTAGCGACGGGACCAGTTCGTGGGCTCCTCGGCGTACGGCGCGCGCAGCACCTCGAAGACCCGGTCCAGCCCGTCCTGACCGACCACATCACGCACG
>JABFXD010000783.1 GCA_013361925.1 Streptomyces sp.
CCGCGGCCCAACACCCGCTTCTCCGGCACCCTCGACGTGGAGGTTCTCGCCTACGAGCCGGAGCGGATGCTGAGCGTCCGCTGGACCGACACGGATCCCGCCAACTCCGCCGACTGGACCATCACGTGGAAGGTGGAACAGGAAGGGCGTGGAACGCGTCTCTTTCTAGTACACGAGGGATTCGACCCCGACGACCCCGCGCAGCTGATGGCCCGGACGATCATGGACGGGGGCTGGAGGTCGCATGTGATGCGGGCTCTGGGGGACGCGCTGGAACGGATGTAGCACCGCGTACGTCACATCTGTAACCACGGGAACACCCCGCGTGCACGTGCATCTGCTCATGCATCTGCACGTGAACAGAGCTATGATCCGGACCAGTTGACCACTGCATCATTGGCCCCAAGGCCACCGCACCACCGGGGAGCGACCTGTGGACCACGACGTGTACAACGGCATGGACGTGTACAACGGCATGGCGGCCACGGATCTGAGCGGGGTGGCCTGGCAGAAGAGCCAGTACAGCAACTCGCAGGGTTCTTGTGTCGAGTTCGCGCGGCTGCCGGACGGCGGTGTGGCCATGCGCAACTCGCGCTTCCCGGACGGCCCGGCGCTCGTCTACACCCGCGCGGAGATCGAGGCGATGCTCCTCGGCGTCAAGGACGGCGAGTTCGACCACCTGATAGCCGGGTGAGCGAGCGCGGAACCCCGGTCAGCCCGGGGTGACCGGCTCCCTACGGGCGGTGACGCGCGTAGATCCGTGGCGCCGAAAAACGCCGCGGGGGCTCACTCCGCGGATTCCCGCGGCTGGAGCAGGAACAGGGCCCAGACGACCTTGCCGTTGAGGGTGCCGGCGAGCGGATGCCAGCCCCAGCTGTCGGCGAAGGAGTCGACGAGGAACAGGCCGCGGCCGGATTCCGCCGAGAAGTCGTCCGAGTCGCGCGCCACCGGGCTGTCGTGGCTGGGATCGCGCACCGCGCACACCAACCGGTCCGTCCAGCGCATCAGATGCAGCCGCACTGGCGGGATCTGATCGGGGGCGTGGCCGTTGCCGCCCGGCAGTCCGTGCCGCAGGGCGTTGGTGACCAGTTCGGAGACGACGAGACAGACGTCGTCGAAACGGTCGCCGATGTCCCACTGGTCGAGCGTTCTGCGGGTGAACTGCCGTGCCTCGCGCACCGCTTCGTAGCGGGCGGGCAGAGCGCAGGAGGCGGCGTTGGACACGGCCGTGGGATCCAGCGGCGGAAGGCCCTGCCGTAACGGCTCGAGCATGGTCGATCCATTCATCCCCATGCGAGGCACTCCCGGGAACTCGCGGTCGTTGCGATGCAGCGGTTGCGCGGGACCATGGTTTCGGATGTGTGGTGCAGATGCAAGGTGCAGATGCACGTGCACGTGACCGAATTGGACGCTCCCGTACCGCTTGTTGGGCATTTTTTCCGCCAACTTCCTTCCCGCTCTTGCCTTCTCCTCGCTCCCTCCTGTGTGGAATCTTTGGCTTCTTTCCATCTCTGTAATCGGACGAGTACAGCTCGAAGTGTTTTAGTGGCAGACTTCGGCCCCTGAAGACGGTTGGGGAGGCTGGCGAACGTGAGCGCGGGAGAGCCGGGATCGGTGGTGCGGCGCATGCTGCTCGGATCACAACTCAGGCGACTGCGTGAGGCGCGGGGGATCACGCGCGAGGCCGCGGGCTACTCCATCCGGGCCTCCGAGTCGAAGATCAGCCGGATGGAGTTGGGCCGGGTGAGCTTCAAGACCAGGGACGTCGAGGACCTCCTGACGTTGTACGGCATCACGGACGAGGCCGAGCGCATGTCGCTGCTCTCCCTCGCCCGCGAGGCCAACGTGGCGGGCTGGTGGCACAGTTACTCCGACGTCCTGCCGAGCTGGTTCCCCACCTATGTGGGTCTGGAGGGCGCCGCCTCCCTCATCCGCGCGTACGAGGTGCAGTTCGTGCACGGCCTGCTCCAGACCGAGGCGTATGCACGTGCGGTCGTCCGGCGCGGCATGAAGGGCGCGAGCGAGGCCGACGTCGAGCGGCGGGTGGCGCTGCGCCTGGAGCGGCAGAAGTACCTCGTCGCCGAGAACGCCCCCGACTTCCACATCGTCCTCGACGAGGCGGCCCTGCGCCGCCCCTACGGCGACCGCGAGGTGATGCGGGGCCAGCTCCAGCACCTCATCGAGATCTCCGAACACTCCAACGTCCGGCTGCAGATCATGCCGTTCAGCTTCGGCGGGCACTCGGGCGAGAGCGGCGCGTTCACGATCCTGAGCTTCTCGGAGTCCGACCTCACCGACGTCGTCTATCTGGAGCAGCTCACCAGCGCCCTCTATCTGGACAAGCGCGAGGATGTCGCCCAGTACGAGAGCGCCCTCAAGGAGCTCCAGCAGGACAGCCCGGGGCCGGACGAGAGCCGGGACCTGCTGCGGGGTCTCCTCCAGCTCTCCTGAAGCAGCCCAGGACGCCCGAGGGTTCTCCCCATAACTTAGCTCTCTGTCCCCAACTCGCTTGTCCCGCAAGTACGATGACGTGTGATCAGACCGTGATGTTGGTCGCACGCCCACAAGCGACCGTGTCCGCTAGTGATTTGGGGATCACATGTCGTCGTACTTCACCGACCTGGCCCAGCAGTACATCGACGGTGAGTGGCGCCCGGGCACCGGCTCCTGGGACATCATCGACTTCAACCCGTACGACGGCGAGAAGCTGGCGTCGATCACGATAGCCACGGTCGACGAGGTCGACGAGGCGTACAAGTCGGCTGCCCGCGCCCAGAAGGAGTGGGCCGGCACCAACCCGTACGCCCGCCGCGCGGTCTTCGAGAAGGCCCTGCGCCTCATCGAGGAGCGCGAGCCGGAGATCACCGAGGTGATCATCGCCGAGCTCGGCGGCACGTACCTCAAGGCAGGCTTCGAACTCCACCTCGCCAAGGAGTTCCTGCGCGAGGCGATCCACCTCTCCCTGCGGCCCGAGGGCCGGATCATCCCCTCGCCGATCGACGGCAAGGAGAACCGCGTCTACCGCGTACCGGTCGGCGTCGTGGGTGTGATCAGCCCCTTCAACTTCCCCTTCCTGCTCTCCCTCAAGTCGGTCGCCCCGGCGCTCGCGCTCGGCAACGGCGTGGTGCTCAAGCCGCACCAGAACACCCCGATCACCGGCGGCTCCCTGGTCGCGAAGATCTTCGAGGACGCGGGCCTGCCCAAGGGCCTGCTGAACGTCGTCATCACCGACATCGCGGAGATCGGCGACGCCTTCCTGGAGCACCCGATCCCGAAGGTCATCTCCTTCACCGGCTCCGACAAGGTCGGCCGCCACGTCGCCACCGTCTGTGCCTCGCTGTTCAAGCGCTCGGTCCTCGAACTCGGCGGCAACAGCGCCATCGTGGTCCTCGACGACGCCGACATCGACTACGCGGTCGACGCCGCGGTCTTCAGCCGGTACGTCCACCAGGGCCAGGTCTGCATGGCCGCCAACCGCGTCCTGGTCGACCGCTCGATAGCCGACGAGTTCACCGAGAAGTTCGTCGCCAAGGTCAAGTCCCTCAAGGTCGGCGACCCGAGCGACCCGCAGACCGTCATCGGCCCGGTCATCAACTCCTCCCAGGCGGACGCCGTCTCGGGCACCGTCGAGCAGGCGCTCGCCGAGGGCGCGACGGCCCTGCTGCGCGGCGAGACGAGGGACAACCTGGTCTCCCCGTCGGTCCTGACCGGCCTCCCGGCCGACTCGGCCCTCCTCCAGCAGGAGGTCTTCGGCCCGGTCGCCTTCCTCATCCCGGTCGACGGCGAGGAGGAGGCGGTCCGCGTCGTCAACGACACCCCGTACGGCCTCAGCGGCGCCGTCCACACCGCCGACATCGAGCGCGGCGTGAACTTCGCCAAGCAGATCGACACCGGCATGTTCCACGTCAACGACGGCACCGTCCATGACGAGCCGATCGTCCCCTTCGGCGGCGAGAAGAGCTCGGGCATCGGCCGCCTCAACGGCGACACGATGCTGGACGCGTTCACCACCCTGAAGTGGATCTCGGTCCAGCACGGCCGGAGCGGCTTCCCGTTCTAG
>JABFXD010000879.1 GCA_013361925.1 Streptomyces sp.
CGCGCCACGCGTCACGCTGGTGGCATGAGTGGATCCGTCGAACAAGGCGCCGGCCAGACGCACGGGAACACGCGCATACTCCACTTCCTGGTGCGGCTGCCCCGGCCCATGGAGCAGGTCTGGACGGCGGTGGCGACGCGGGAAGGGCTCGGCGGCTGGTTCACCGATGCCGAGGTCCTCGAACCACGGCTCGGCGGGGCCGTCAGCCTCGGGGAGCTGGGGGACGGGCAGATCACCGCGTGGGACGTGGACCGGGTCGCCGAGTACACGGTGGCGGGCGGGCGGCTCCGGTTCCTTCTGGAGCGGGACGGGGATGACGGCAGCGCGCTGCGGTTCACCCATGAGTTCCAGGGGGAGGGCGTGACCGAGCCGCTCTGGCGGGCGCGTTTCGAGCGGCTCGTCCGCGTCCTCAGGTGACCGTGATCGAGTCCAGCTGGCCGCGCAGGTACACATGCGAGTCGACCGGCTCGTACGCCACGCGTCCGATCGGTGCCGGGACGGATTCCACCCGTGTCCCCGGCGTGCACTCGCCGAAGTAGACGAGGGACATCAGCTCCTCGGCGGGGGCGTCCGCGGGGGGCGGGAGGACGCGGTGGCGGCCGGAGCGCCAGCGGTCTCCCGTCCAACGGGCCATCAGGTCACCGATGTTGATGGTGAAGGCGGCCGGATCGAAGGGGGCGTCCTCCCAGCCGCCGTCGTCCGTCCACACCTGCAACCCGCCCTTCCCGGCCTGCCGGTCGAGGATCGTCACCGTGCCGAAGTCGGTGTGCGGGCCGATGCGGAACTGGCCGGGTTCCGGCTCGCCGACGACCTCGGTGCCCGGGTACCAGTTGATGTTGAAGCCGTAGGTCGGATGGTCCATGTGGCGGGAGAAGAAGTCGGGTTCAAGGCCGAGCGCCTCGCCCAGGAGGGACAGGAGCTCCTTCTCCAGGTCGGCCATCTTCCTCAGGTACTCCTCCACCAGCGCCCGCAGCTCCGGGACTTCGCCGGGCCAGACGTTGGGCGCGTACCACTCCGCGTTGACGACCGGGTCGTCGAACGGCTCGTGCGTCGCGAAGGACAGGGACTCCTTCAGGTCGGGCGGAGTCTCCGTGCCCTCCGAGTAGCCGTTCGCCTCCGCGCCCGGGCCGAGCCAGCCCCGCCCGCCGACCTTCACGGCGTAGGGCTGCTTGACGTCGGCGGGGAGCCGGAAGAACGCGCGGGCGGCCTCGCGGATGGCGGCGCGCAGGGCCGGGTCCACGCCATGGCCGGTGACCAGCAGGAACCCGGCGGTCCGGAGCGCCTCGTCGACGGTACGGGCGATGGCGGCCCGGGCCTCGGGGTCGCCGTGCGTCCAGGGCTTCAGATCGATCGTCGGGATACGGGGCTCACTCACCGATGTCCTCATTCCACAGAGCCGGGTTCTTCTCGATGAAGTCGCGCATCATCGACACGCAGGCGGGGTCGTCCAGGAGCACGATCTCCACGCCGTGCTCCGCCAGCCAGTCGTGCCCGCCGTGGAAGGTGGCCGCCTCGCCGACCACCACCCGCGAGATACCGAACTGGCGGACCAGGCCGGAGCAGTACCAGCAGGGGGAGAGGGTCGTGACCATCGTCGTGCCCCGGTAGGAGCGCTGTCTGCCCGCCGCGCGGAACGCGGCCGTCTCCGCGTGCGTCGACGGGTCGTCGTCCTGGACGCGCCGGTTGTGGCCGCGGCCGAGGAGCGTGCCGTCGGCGCCGTAGAGCGCGGCGCCGATCGGGATGCCGCCCTCGGCGAGCCCCGCGCGGGCCTCGGCGACGGCGGTCGCCAGCCAGGTATGTGCCTGAACCTGATCCATGCGTCCACTCTGCGGTGACCGAAACACGAGGGCAACGTGCGGAAAGTACTCTCCGGGCAGCCCACAGCCGGACGAACTGTCGGGCGGCCCACAGCCGGACAACTGTCGGGAGGCGCGCATGCCCGCACTCACCCTCCGCGAGATCCTGGCCCTCGACCCCGTCCGCGCCACCGAGCCCGAGCTGCTCGCGGGCGCCGAGGGCCTGGACCGGCCCGTGCGCTGGGTGCATTCGAGTGAGGTGTACGAGGGCGCCAACTTCCTCGACGGCGGCGAACTGCTGCTCACCAACGGGTTCGGGCTCACGGACGCCGAGGAGGAGGTGCGCCGCCGGTATGTGCGGGAGCTGGCCGCCAGGGGCGCCGCCGGGCTCGCGGTGGAGGTCGGGCGGTCGCTGCCCGCCATGCCCGCCGAGGTGACCGACGAGGCCCGCCGCCTCGGCCTGCCGCTGCTGGCGCTGCGCCGGGTCGTGCCCTTCGTACGGATCACGGAGGCCGCCAACCGGGCGATCGTGGCACGGGGTCTGTCGGGGCGTGGTGTCGTACGGCCCTGGGGTGACGACCATACGGCGGCCCTGCTCGCCGACCTCGCCGACCGGGCGGCGCTGAACCAGCCCGAGGTGGAGGCGCGGGCGGCGCTCGCCGGGTTCCATCCGGGGCCGGGGGTGCGGCTGCTCGGGGTGTCCGTGCACGGGACGCGGGAGACGGGGGTGGTCGACCGGGCGGTACGGGTGCTGGGCGGGGCGAGCGGACTGCGGGCCGCGTTCCCGGGGGACGTCCTGGCGTTGCTGGCGCTGCCCGCGGCCCGCGGCGGTGACCCGGTGCGGGCGGTGCAGGACGCCTTCCGCGCCACCGCCGCGTCCGGTCTGACCGTGGCGGTCGGGCACGCCGTCGCCGCGGGGAGCGGCTGGCTGCGCTGGAGCGACACGCTGCGTGCGGCCCGTACGACCCTGGAACTGGCGTTGACCGTGCCGGCCGCCGAACCCGCCGCTCCCGACGGCCCGTTGGTGACCTCCTCGCGGGCCCTCGCCCTGGAACGGGAGCTGACCCGGGGCGGTGTGGACGCCAACCGTGAGCGCCTCGCCGGACTCGTCCAGCACGCGCTGGGCCCGCTGTTGGAGTGGGAGGCGGCCCATCCGAGCGACCTGGTACGGACGTTGGAGATCCATCTGCGCAACGGCTGCTCGCCGACCCGCACGGCGGCCCTGCTCCACATCGGCCGCCAGTCCCTCTACCAACGGCTGGAGCGGATCGAGTCGTTGCTGGGCCTGGAGATCGGCGACCCGGATCTGCTGGGGGAGTTGCTGGCGGCGGCCTGTGCGCACCGGGTGGTGCGGGGCAAGGGAGACGAGGCGCGGGGCGGGCTGCGGACGGTGGCCTGAGGCCGGCCGGACCCTTTCACGTGGCGCAGGACACGTTCATGACAGGATTGCGTTGGGGAAAGGTCAGGGAAGTCATAGGGCGCCCACGACTGCCGTGAAGGGATGACCCGTGACGTCCACTGCGCCTCCCCCCATACCCCGGGCCGCAGGATCGTTTCCGCTCATCGGCCACGCGCTGAAGATGCGCGACAACCTCGGCTTCATCGACTCCCTGCGCGAGACACGGGAACCCCTCGTCGAGATCGTCCTCCAGCCAGGGACGCGCACCATCGTCGTCCAGGACCCGGCCCTGATCCACCAGATGCTCAAGGCGCTGGGCCCGAGCCTCGACAAGGGCCGGCTCTACGACAAGCTCGGCCAGCTGCTCGGCGACAGCGTCGTCACCGCCACCGGCCGCAACCACGTACGCAAACGCCGCCAGCTCCAACCGGCCTTCGCCCACACCGAGATCAGCCGGTACGTCGATCTCATGCGCGCCGAGGTGACGGCCACCGTCGCCGCCTGGGAACGCGGGCGGCCCCTCGACGTGCGTGAGGCGATGGTCGGGCTCAGCCTCGACATGCTGGCCAAGACGGTGTTCGCCGGCAGCCTCGACGAGGCCGTCTTCCAGCGGCTGCGCGGCAACCTGTCGGTGGTGATGAACGGCGTCGGCGTGCGCATGATGCTGCCCGACTGGGCCGAGCGGCTGCCGCTGCCCTTCAACCGCCGCTTCGACCGGGCCCGCGCCGGAGTGCGCGCCACCATCAACACCGCCGTCGACGAACTACAGGCCTCCGGGCACGACACCGGGGACATGCTCTCCATGCTGCTGCGCGCCGTCGACGAGGAGACCGGCCGGCCGCTGACCGGGCACCAGATCAGCTC